>NZ_JBFUID010000028.1:0-74249 GCF_056402055.1 Pseudomonas sp. P4_C4
GCCAAAGCCAAAGCACCTGATCGGCGGGCAGGCGCCGTCGGCGAATGGTGGCCTGACTGGATAGATCCAGCGCAGACGCTACCCACTCAATCGGGATGTTTTGGGTGAAGGTGCTCAGGTCGCAAAAGTTGAAAAGGTCGCCGAGGTCGAGCAGGTCCTGTTGAACAGACATAAAAAATCCGATGCCAGAGGTCTGGCATCGGATTTTCGGGGAAGCCCGGCTGGGACTCAAATACTTAAGTGAACAGCATTACGCTGAAACAGCGGGGCTTTTTTATCCCTTTTTTCGGTGCAGGTCTGGATAAATCTCGCCAAGGTCGCTATCGGGACAATGCCCGTGGTGGAAACGGGCAAGATGGACTCGACCCGTTTTCTGCCGTGCGGCAAAAAACGGTCATATTTTTGTCATGACAGTTGCGCAAGCTCGGCTCTGTCCGTCGATAACAGGTTGATAACAACAAGGACGACCACATGCCAACGCAAAACCCGCACCGCATCGTCGGTCTGTGCACCTCCAGCAAGGTCTACAACGCACTGACCGAACTCAAGCACCTTGAAGGCCATCGCAGCGCCAAGTTTCTCTCGCTGCTGACGCAAAGCCTGGTGCGCAAGGGCCTGCTCAACGAGCAGGAAGTGGTTCATATGCTCGATCAGGTGGTCAGCTGACCGACCAACGGTCGTTTGCCCCCGCTGGCATCAATGACCACTATCGAAAGCGTTGATTACCCCTCATGGCACACGGACCTTAAAGTAGCTCCACAGATTGATGGAGGTACTTGTCATGTCCAAGGTTCAGATCATGTCCGTTATCGGCAGCGCGGTTCCCCCACAGCTCAGGGAGCTGGGCATGCTCGCCTGCTGGTACCTCGTGCAGGACGGCGTGCCAATCAGCGGCCCGCTCACTTCGCTGCCCGCCGCCCAGGCATTGTCGCAACGCATCGGCACCGGCCAGTCCGGCAGGCTCAGCGCCTAAGGCAGCTGCACCCGAGGTTTGGTTTCAATGAAAATGGCCCAGCTCGACATGAACAGGGCCGTGATCAACGGGCCGATGACAAAGCCGTTCAGGCCGAAAATCGCCAGGCCGCCGAGGGTCGAAATCAGGATCATGTAGTCCGGCATCCTGGTGTCCTTGCCCACCAGAATCGGTCGAAGCACGTTATCCACCAGGCCGATCACGAAGACCCCGAACAATCCCAGCACCACGCCCTGCCAGATCGCCCCGGTGAGCAGGAAAAACACCGCCACTGGCGCCCAGACTATTCCCGCCCCCACCGCCGGCAGCAGGGACAGAAACGCCATCAACACCGCCCAGAGCAATACGCTGGGGATGTCCAGAAACCAGAAAATCAGACCGCCCAGTGCGCCTTGCGTGATAGCCACCAGCAGGTTGCCCTTCACCGTGGCCCGCACCACACGATTGAACTTGAGCTGCAAACGACGTTTCTGCTGTTCCTGCAACGGCACCGCCAGACGCACCTTGCGTGCCAGTTCTGCACCGTCGCGCAGGAAGAAAAACAGCAGGTACAGCATGATGAAAAAACTGACGACGAACTCGAAGGTACCCTGGCCAAAAATGAAGGCCTGCGCCGCCAGCTCCTGACCGCCGGTCATCGCGCTTTTGACGATTTTCTCTCGCAGCCCGTTCAACTCGCCCATGCCGAAGCGATCCAGCAGATGCTGGAAATACGGCGGCAGGCTGTGCTTGAACTGCGACACGTACCCGGCAATATCGAGTTCGCCGCTCTCGACGCTTTTGTAGAGTGCCGCGCCCTCCTGAACCAGCAAGGCGCTGATGATGATCACCGGCAGAATCGCAATCACCAGGCAAATGCTCAATGTGCACAGCGACGTGAGGTTGCGTTGCCAGCCGAACTTCTCTTGCAGCCGGCGCTGCAGTGGCGCAAAGACGATGCCGAGGATCACCGCCCAGAACACCGCGCCGTAAAACGGCAGCAAGATCCAGATGAACGCAGCGCTCACCAGCACCAGCAAAACCGTCAGTGATTTGTCTTGTAGGGGCGTTTCGTTCATGTCCGATCCGTGCCAGAGAGGACGAAAAACTTCCGCCCTGATATTTAGTCCACTACGGCTCGCGCGAGTGCCATCGGTTTGTTGAACAAGCATAGATCCAGGTCAATAAACCCTCGCCACCGAACGTTTACCCTGCGCGGCTTTTGCGACCGACTCCGCCATGAACCTCTCCGCGCCAGAACTGCTCGCCCCCGCCGGCACCCTGAAAAACATGCGTTACGCCTTCGCCTACGGCGCCGATGCCGTGTACGCCGGTCAGCCGCGCTACAGCCTGCGGGTGCGCAACAACGAATTCGATCACGCCAACCTGGCTCTGGGCATTCGTGAGGCACAGGCTCAAGGCAAGCGCTTTTACGTGGTGGTGAATATCGCGCCGCACAACGCCAAGCTCAAGACCTTCCTCAAGGACCTTGAACCGGTGATCGCCATGGCCCCGGATGCGCTGATCATGTCCGACCCTGGCCTGATCATGCTGGTGCGTCGGCACTACCCGCAGATGCCGGTCCACCTTTCGGTGCAGGCCAATACGGTGAACTGGGCGAGCGTCGAGTTCTGGCAACAGCAAGGCCTGAGCCGGATAATCCTGTCGCGGGAGCTGTCGCTGGAAGAAATCGCCGAGATCCGCGAACAGGTGCCGGCCATGGAGCTAGAGGTGTTCGTGCACGGCGCGTTGTGCATGGCCTATTCCGGGCGCTGCCTGCTGTCGGGCTACATGAACAGGCGCGATGCCAATCAGGGCAGTTGCACCAATGCCTGTCGCTGGAAATATTCAGCGCAACCGGCCACCGAAAATCAGCTCGGCGAGATCGTCCAGACATTCGATCCCGAACCGACCCTGGGCATCGGCGCGCCTACCGACCAGGTGTTCCTGTTGCAGGAAGCCGATCGTCCCGGCGAACAGATGCCCGCCTTCGAAGACGAGCATGGCACTTACATCATGAACGCCAAGGACCTGCGCGCCGTGCAGCACGTCGAACGCCTGACGCACATGGGCGTGCACTCCCTGAAAATCGAAGGCCGGACCAAATCGCACTTTTATTGTGCGCGCACCACCCAGGTCTATCGCCGCGCCATCGACGACGCCGTGGCGGGCCGGACCTTCGACCGCGGCCTGATGACCGACCTGGAATCCCTCGCCCAGCGCGGTTACACCGAAGGTTTTCTGCGCCGGCATGTGCATGACGAGTACCAGAACTACCAGAACGGCAGCTCGGTGTCGGAGCGCCAGCGGTTTGTCGGTGAACTGACGGGCCAGCGCCGGGATCGACTGGCCGAGGTCAAGGTGAAGAACCGCTTCGGCCTGGGCGACCACATGGAACTGATGACGCCCAAGGGCAACTTCCACTTCGATCTGCATCAGTTGCAAAACGCCAAGGGAGAAGCGATCGAGGTTGCACCGGGCGATGGGCATACGGTGTATTTGCCGATACCGGATGCGGTGGATCTGGAGTTTGGGCTGTTGATGCGGGATGTGGGTGTGAACTGATCTTCAAATACACACATAACCCTGTGGGAGCGAGCTTGCTCCGGGCGGCGTTCCGACGATTGCGGTCTGCCAGTTAACATTGCTGTGACTGATCGATCGCTATCGCGAACAAGCTCGCTCCCACAAGGGACCGAGTCACCTTGCAGAATTTCATGCACAAGGACTCAACATGCTTGCCCTGCCATGGATCGACCTGGCCCTCCTCTCCCTCGGCTACGGGCTCGCTTTAATCTACGGCCAACTCGGCTGGCTGGCCGCGATCTCCGTAGTGTTGTTGCTGTTCGCCGGTTTCGCAGTCCGCCAGCAAAAACTCCCCATCGCTCGCTACCTCGGCCACGGCTTGTTCATCTTCATGGCCCTGGCGCTGGCAATGCATTGGCTCCCCGGTTTCTACAATGGTCGCGGCATCGATCCTCAGCGACTCACCGACGATGGCGTGCCATTTTCCATGTACCTGAATCAGGACAAACCCCTGATTGGCTTCTGGCTATTACTGGTCTGCCCGTGGATTGTCGGCCGGCGTTCGTTGCGCCTTTCCATCTATGCCACCGCTATCGCGCTGCCCCTGAGCGCCGTGCTGGCCCTGGGTGGCGCGCTCTTGCTGGGTGTCATCAGTTGGGCACCGAAATGGCCGGACCACGCATGGCTGTGGGTGCTTAATAATCTGCTGCTGGTGACGCTGGTGGAGGAAGCGCTGTTTCGCGGCTACATCCAGGGCAGTCTGAGCCGGTGCTTCAAAGACCTGCCCTACGGCGAAAACCTGGCCCTTCTACTGGCATCGCTATTGTTCGGCCTGGCGCATGTGGGCGCAGGCTGGCAGTGGGTGTTGCTGGCGAGCCTGGCGGGGATCGGTTATGGCTTGGCCTACCGTTTCGGCGGGTTGGGTGCAGCCATTGCCACCCACTTCGGTTTGAATCTGCTGCACTTCGGATTGTTCACTTATCCAATGTTGGCCGGGTAGCGACCCATCGACTAAAAACACTAACCGGACCAGGTGCCATCAACTGCTTCGGGCGCTGATTTTCGCATCTGCAATCGCCCTCCCGATAACTGCGCATCGATGTTATAAATCATTCAAATGCCGACGAGATTTTGGCACCACCATTGACAACACCCAATAAACACTGAACGAAACCGTTTTTTTTACGCTTGACCAGTCCGTTTTTACAGTTATATTTCGTCAGGCACTGCTCGGGAACCAATCGCCTTGACTACTGTCTTGCGCTGCGTTTAACCTCCCGCCCCACGAATGGAAGCGAACCGTTCTACACGACGGCGTCCTCTGAAAATGAATTCTGGCAACGCGTTTATCGCGCCGTTGTACTGTGCGGTAAATCATGCTGAAGCCTCGCTCTTCCCTCCAAATCAAAAAATCCGTCATTTTTGCCCTGGTGCTGCGTGAAGCGCGTTCGCGTTTTGGCGACCGGCGCATGGGCGCGAGCTGGACACTGATTGAACCGATTGCCCACCTGTTGATTCTGAGCGTAGCGTTCACCCTGATTCGCGGCAGCACCGTCGCCGGCATCGATTTCCCGGTGTTCGTCCTGGTCGGACTTGCACCATTCCTGCTGTTTCGCAACACCGCTTTGCGCTTGATGAACAGCCCCAAGGAAAACCGCTCACTGTTTGCCTACAAACAGATCAAGCCGCTGGACACCTACATCGCCCGGGTTCTGGTGGAGTTCAGCATTTCCGCGAGCGCATACGCCATCCTGGTCTTCGGTTTTGCATGGTACGGCTTCGACATGTCCATCAAATCCCCCATCGAGTGGATGCTGACCATCCTTCTGGGCGTCCTGTTCTCCTTTGGCCTGGGCATGTTGCTGTCACTGATTGCCCACGCCATGCCCAGCAGCACCCTCTTTCTGCGGATGATGTTCTTCCCGCTGTACTTCCTCTCGGGCGTACTGATTCCCGCCGCCTACCTGCCTCACGCCATGCTGCCACTGCTGCTGCTCAATCCATTCCTGCACCTGCTGGAACTGATCCGTGCCGAAATCTTCCCGCACTACGTTCCGGTCGATGGTGTGTCGGCGCACTACGTCATCGCGTTCACCCTGGTCTTGCTGTTCGTCTCCCTTGGTACTTACCGGGTTCGTCGACTGCATTTGATCTCTACCAAGAACGGCTAACCGCAGGCTTCCCGTGTTCGAGCTCAGAAATATCACCAAGTCTTACCTGACCCCCAAAGGTCGCCGGCACGTTTTCCGCGACCTGTCACTGCAGATTCCGCCAGGCAAAAACATCGGCCTGATCGGTCGTAACGGCTCGGGCAAATCGACCCTGATGCGCCTGTTGGGCGGTGCCGACGTACCGGACTCCGGCACGGTGGTCACCAACAAGAGCATTTCCTGGCCAGTGGGTTTGTCCGGAGGTCTGCACGGCACCATGACCGGGCGCGAAAACATCAAGTTCGTCAGCCGGGTATACGGCGCGGAAGGCGACGCCATGCGCCAGAAAGTCCGCTACGTCGAAGACTTCGCGGAAATCGGCAGCTGGATCGACGAGCCCGTCAAAACCTACTCCTCCGGCATGCGCTCGCGCCTGGCCTTCGGCCTGAGCATGGCCTTCGACTTCGACTACTACCTGATCGACGAAGTGATGTCGGTAGGTGACGCGCACTTCAAGCGCAAGTGCGCGGACGTGTTCGAAACTCGCCTGCAGAAATCCAAGGTGGTGCTGGTATCCCACAGCATGCCCGAAATCAAAAAGCTCTGTGACGTCGTGCTGCTGGTGCGCGATGGCGGGGTGCAGATCTATGACGATGTCGATGAAGGCATCAAGGCCTACAACACCTGATCGCCTGACCGTGGCGTGACAGTTTCATTTCAAGGATGCGTGAGCATATGAGCAGTACGGGTAAATTCAAGGGCTGGCGCCTGACTCTGGGGCTGATCGTGCTGCCAATGGTACTGGCCGCCGTTTACTACAGCTTTTTCGCCGTGGATCGCTATGTCAGCTCCGCGCAAGTGGTTGTACGCCAGGACGGCAACAACCCGGCGGCGCAAATGCCTGGCCTGAGCATGCTGCTCAGCGGTGCCAACCCGGCTTCCCGCGAAGAAACCCTTTACCTGCGCGAATACATTGTGTCGATGGACATGATGCAACTGCTGGAAGATCGCCTGCACTGGGTCGAGCAATACAGCAAGCAACGCAGCGACCCGTTCTTCTGGCTGGCCAGCGACACCGAACGCGAAGACCTGCTCGAGTACTACCAGCGCATGGTCTCGGCCCATTACGACGAAACCACCGGCCTGCTGAAAGTTGAAGTGCAAGCCTTCAGCCCGGAACTGGCCGAACAAATGGTCAAGACCATTCTGGAAGCCAGCGAACACTTCGTGAACGAAGTCTCCCACAGCATCGCCCGCGAGCAGATGCGCTTCGCCCAGGGCGAGCTGGAAGGCGCGAAAAAGAACTACACCAAACGCAAGGAAGAGCTGCTGAGCTTCCAGAACCGCAACAAGGTACTGGACGGTAAAAGCTCGGCTCAAGGCCGCGCAAGCATCATCGACACCCTCGAAGGCGAGCACTCCAAAGAGCGCGCCGTACTCACGCAAATGAGCTACAAGCTTCGCCCGGACTCACCTCAGGTCAAGCAACAGCAGCAACGCGTCAGTGCCATTCGTGAACAGTTGAGTGCCGAAAAACGCCTGCTGGTGTCCGCCCCCGATGGCGACCAGCTCAACGTCGTCGCCTCGCGCTTCCAGCAACTTACCCTGGACGCCGGCATCGCCGAAGAAACCTACAAGACCGCCGTTGCCGCACTGGACAACGCCCGTATCGAAGCCAGTAAGAAGATTCGCACCCTGGTCACTGTGGTCAGCCCGAACACCCCGCAAATGGCCCTGTATCCGGAGCGCTGGTACAACCTGGCAACCATCTTCCTGGCCCTGCTTCTGCTCTACGGCATTACCCGCTTCCTAATTGCATCGATCGAGGATCATCGTGATTAAATCCATTTCCGGCCTGCCCCTTCGCCCCCTGAACTTGAACATGCGAAACAGCGCTGTTGCGGGTTTGATGCTGGTGAGCCTCACTTTGTCTGGTTGCAGCGGCGTCATGTCCGGTGCCGGCCCTTACAAAGGCGATATCGAAAGCAAAAACCAAAATACTGCGTATGACCTGGTGGACATCAACGCCAACACCATCGCACCGTTTATGCGTCCAGCCGCCAAACCGGCCAAAGCCACAATCACCACTCCCCTGGCGCAAAGCGTGCGCCTGATGAGCGGTGACGTGATCAACGTGCTGATCACCGACAACGCTCCAGAAGGCAGTGGCCTGTTCGCCCCGCTTTCTACGGGCGGTACCCAACTCAAAGTGCGCATCGACGACAAGGGAATGATCTCCCTGCCGTACGTTGGTCATCAGTTCGTTGCCGGCATGACCCTGATCCAGGTCGAAGACATGATTCGCCAGAAGCTCAAAGGCGTGACCACTGACGTTCAGGCACACGTTGATCTGGTTGGTGATCTGTCTGGCTCGGTGCTGGTGGCGGGTGCGGTAAAAGCGCCTGGACGTTTCTCTACCCTGCAAGGCCCTTTGACCTTGCTGGATGCCGTCAACCAGGCTGGCGGCCCCGTGATGGAACCGCATCTGGTCAATGTCACCGTGCGTAACGGCAATCAGGTCCGTAGCCTCAACTATGAAGAAATTTTGGCTGGGGACAATTTTGTTCTGAAGCCCAATTCAGAAGTGATTCTGGAACGTGCCCGCAAACGCTTTGTCGCTATGGGTGCAGTGGGTGATCCAGGCTTGCATGATCTACCCGCTCAAAATACCAGCCTCCTTGATGCACTAGGTTCTGTAGGAGGCCTGAAGGAAGCCAACGCTAATCCAAGCGGTGTTTTCGTATTCCGTATCAACGAAACAACCGCCGCCGCAAAGCCCGTCGTCATGCGCATAGATATGCGAGACCCAGCAGCAATTTTTTATGCTCGCCAAGTCATGCTACAACCTGATGACGCTATCTATGTGACCAACGCTGCTGTTCATGAATGGCAAAAAATCATTGCACCTATCGTACAAACATTAGTTCTGGGAAGAACTATCGATAGCCTTCAAAACTAGCCACCGGATATGGGCAAAGCGATGACCATCATAGTTAACCACGTATTGTCAAATAACGTTCATAGCGGGATTTTCGAAGATATCTTCGCTTATTTCTCTCACTATACCGAGCAATACGCAACTCATATACCGAGCGAGAAACCGATCATCGGGGCTCATGTGCGTCACTATCATAGACCGCACCTCGAAGAGCGATTGATCAAGCCATGCGTAGTAACAGTCCACCATGACTTAAACGACCCAGATGGCTGGCTATCCTTACAGGCTTTTATTGATCGCTACAAAGAGGCAGACGTCGTTATTTGCCTGAACACTTTTCAGCAAAAAAAACTTGCGGAATGTGGCATCTTCAATACCGTTGTAGTTCCGCATGGCTATAACCATCACTTGATCGATCATGCACGGCAGCTAGGTCGACAGGAGCAAAAAAAATTCAAGATCGCTATTGTATCGAAGCGTTATGCCCGAAAAGTAAAAGGCGAAGCCTATTTATTTGAACTGGCCAAACGACTCGATGCGGACAATATCGAGTTTTTATTGGTCGGTGATGGAAGATCTGAAGAAGGCAGAATTCTTCGAGCACTTGGCTTTGATGTTGAAGTGTTTGAACGTCTTCCTTACCCGGCCCTGATTGACGCATACAGAGGCGTCAATGCACTACTTATGACCAGCTATTTTGAAGGTGGACCTGCAAATATTCCGGAAGCTGCCGCCATGGGCGTGCCGATTTTGGCGAACGCAATCGGAATGGTACCAGACCTGATTAAGCACGATGTACACGGGGTCTACCTAGAAATGGAACCCGAGACCGATGCAATAATGTTGAATGAACTCGCCGAGCCAGAGAGCCCGCGATACAAGAAATTATTTGCATCTAGCCAGCAACCAAGCGAAAACCTGATTACTTGGCACGACTCGATTAATTTCAACATGAAAGAGTATCTTGATCTAATCAAGGGAAGCCAAGCCTCAATCAATAAAGTACTCGAGCTATTCGCATGAGCAAATTTTTTATTGCTGACCCGCTACATATCAACAAAAGAAATTTTGGAAGCCTCTACGAATACCTCGAAGAGTCAAAAGCCAACGCCATTTTTAACGAAGAACGACAGGACTGGTTGAGTTTATTCGGCGATTACTCCTCGCACGAACAACTTCTTATTGAAGAATACAGCCATTTGCGCTCGCTCAGTCAGGACGAACTTTTTGAGCTATCCGTACTCGAAGTAAATATTTTCAAGGTAGCCAGAGCAGAAATACTGTCCCTATTGATCACAAGGGAAAACTTCAATAGCGCCCCTCTTCCCGCCTCGCGCAGGGAGCTATTTGATTTCATCTTCGAAAATGCGCCAAATATATTGCTCTGGAACATGGCAGCAGCCATTCAATGGATAAACCATTGGTCTCCAGTTATAAAACAGCATAACCCTAAATTTGTCTTGGTCTTTTCGGGAAGCCTGATATACGCACGAACACTGCTTGAATTACTGAAAAACAGAGCACCACGCGCTTTTGTACTAGAGAGCTTTTTCACCGGCAGTGATAACTATATAGAAGAAAAATACGAACCGATTGCCAACAACTCAAACCTCAAATTCAAAGCCTACTACCGTTCGCTAGGCGCGAATGAGACGCCTTTTGAGCGGGATCGCAGTAGAAACAAGGCAATCAACAAAATTTTGAGTGGCATTAATAAAAATGTCACTCAACCACCCGAAGACGCAAAAAAGCTTTTCAATAACAGCAAAAAAACCCTGCTTATCACAGGGCAAGTACTAAACGACTTCTCTCTGCTGGAATATAAAGACCACGGCCTAAACTCGCTAAAATTCTACAAAGAACTGATCCAGAAAATCCTGGACCAAACTGAGTTCAATATTATTTTCAAAGCCCATCCGTGGGAGAGAAAAAAGAAAAACATTACAACCTCCTTGACCCTTGACGCACTTGCGTCCTACTTTATGGTCAATGATAAGTACTACGATAGTAGTGAGCGCCTACTACTCCTGGAAGACTACAACATCAAATCCATATTCAAACAAACAGAATATGTATTAGGCCTAAACTCCCAAGCACTGCTGGAGGCGGCATTCGAAGGCTTCCAGCCTATCCAATTTGCAAATGCATTTTACGGAAATCGGGGTTTCACGTCTGACTATCGCCCCGAAAATCTGGAGCAGTTTGTCACAGACATAAAAACTGGAAAAATCCCCAGCAGACTTGGCCTTGTACAATACAGGGCCTATGAGGAGTTCATTACCAAGGCTCTTCAATTCTCACTGGTCTCCGCATTCCCGTCTGGGAAGGCTATGCTGCGAACGATATTCCATATCACCCCGCCTATCTCCTTGGTAAATAAGAGTGCAGCAAACCAACCCGCTACGCAAAAAGATGAAAAACCCGCTGCCTCGATAAAAGCACAGGTACAAACTACCACTACTTCTACCTCAGCGGTGGAAACGCCATCGTCCTTGCCACCAACTAAAAAAGTGGATCAGCGCAAGCGCGGAAAAAAAATGGAAAAATTTCTTAAAACGCCAAAAAAATTCTTCCTGGACTCAAAAAACCCAAGAGTTAGATGGCTTCATATTTTCTTTCCAAAAAACACTGCACAGTAGGCTCAGACTAATTCAGCCAAGTACTTCTCCAGCGTCAGAATCGGGTCAGATTGTTGCACCAACGACGACCTCTTTCTGACACTGGCAACCAACAAGAAATAGAGCAAAAGTTTATGGATCAAGCCATTGACATAACAAGCATTGTCGAGAAAAACGAAAAGACCATCTTTGAAAAAAAAGTTCTCTTCGTGCCACTCGCAAGCGAGTCATACTCTGAAAAGCTATTGATAGTGATGAGCACCCACAACCAGGGCAACAAATACATGGCCCTGCGCTCTTTCCTTGAAAATCAAGCATGTGACCTTTTGTTTATTTCCGACCCAAAGAACTCTTGGTATCTTGATACCGACAATGGAGAAACCTTTCTAAATACCTTTCAGACTTTTACAAAGCACTACGCACCACAGTCAACATTTCTATTCGGTTCGTCCATGTCCGGGTATGGTGCAATACTCCACGCCTTTAAATTAAATGCCAACGCCATCGCTTCAAACCCACAAGTAAACCTCGATATCACTAAGGATTACGCATGGCCTGAACTGATTGGGCACATCAACGAGATTGGCGGAGAGCACACCAACCTTGACGAAATTGCAAGCTCCGAATGGAACGACTCAGCGATTTATATCATTCATGGCCATGATGAAATCGACACAATCAACGTCGAACTTTTGACAAAGGCAACACCACCAAATAAAAAGCTGATAATCCAAACACTAGATACAGACTCACACGCCATGTTCTTTGGAAAAGAAGTCAGCTATATCTATACAGTTATGGATTTATTGTCCAAGTTCCGAACAGAACTTGATCTTAAGAAAATACTTTCCCAACTCATTTCGGAAGACAAAACAAACAAACGCCAACTCCGAGCAGAAAGAAAGCTGGTAAAAATCCAAGATCCGTTTCGCGCTATTGATCACTCAGGCAATAGCATCTCATGGCAGTACCGCTATTTGTACCAAAAGGTCGGCAAGGAAGTTTTTTTCTCAAACATTGGATTTTATTCTAACGGCCAACTTACTGGCGGAACCTGCTATTTTGATGGCGAGCGCTGGAGACTTTGCACCCCACAACCGTCCATCAACGACAACCTGATTTCCGGAAACCACCTAAAAACACCGAAAACCATTAGCACACCTCAAAACAATCAATACATCAATGAGCATTGGTGGATTCGAAATGAGGGAGAGTCCGAAGTCATCATCAATAGCGACTTCAACTGCATGGAAATCAACCTGAAGCCAGTAAACACAAAAAATATCTATTTGAGCTCAACCGTGCAAGCCGATGCAAAACAGCATCATGCCATGCTAGGAAAATACATAACATTTTCCGCTGACGTATTTACTAGTGATGGCGATATCTACTTAACACTGGGTGGCGTTGGCGACTCTGGATATCACCACAAAAACTCTTTAAAAAACACACCTGGAACCTGGAAAAACATCAGTATTACGGAACAGTTCCTATCCATAAACTCGACCCACAAAGATTCTATTTTTGTGAGAATCAATCTGGCCGCGGATGGAAAGGCAAAAACCATACTGGTAAAAAACTTGAGCTTGCAAATTGGATATTTCCCAATGGGAATTGCTTAGTACCTTCGATGCATTAAGATGCACTGAAATCAGCTGCCCCTTTAGAGTACTGGACAAAGGACTGTCCCCTCCCAAACGTGCCGCTTGCCTTTCCTGGCAACTAAAAAACCCAATCAAATCAGAAACTATTACCTTCCGACTAAATTGGGCTGTTTTTAGATCAATCGACTATCCAACAAACGAAAGTCCAACTCGATCAATCAAAAATCTCCACAACCCCCACCACCTCATCACTCCCCTCTGCCGTCACCGGCAACGCCCGAATCTTGTGATCCTGCATATAGGCTTCTGCCTCACACAACTGCGCCGTGGCTTTCACGGTATGCGGTTTGGCGGTCATGAAGCTGGCGACGCTTTCGTTGATCACGCCCGGGTTATTCAGCAGCGCCCGGCGCAGGTCGCCGTCGGTAACGATGCCGACCAGTTTGTCGTTGTCCATAACCAGGGCGAGGCCCAGGCGGCTGGAGGTCATGACCAGCAGGCAGTCGTGGAACGAAGTGTCGCGACTGACTTTGGGGATGTTGGTGTGCATCACGTCACTGACGCGGGTGAGCAGTTTGCGGCCGAGGCTGCCGCCGGGATGGTAGCGGGCGAAGTCCATTGGCTTGAAGTCGAGTGCGGCAATCAGGGCCACCGCGAGGGCATCGCCCATTGCCATGGTGGCCAGGGTGGAGGTGGTTGGCGCCAGGTTGTTCGGGCACACCTCGCGCTCGACCGAGATGTCGAGCCAGATATCGGCGTGCTTGGCCAGCGTGGATTGACCATTGCCGGTCATGGCGATGATCTTGTTGCCGAAGGACTTCAGGCTCGGAATCAGCTTGATGACTTCTTCGGTTTCGCCGCTGTAGGAAATCAGGATCAACACGTCGATTGGCTTGAGCATGCCCAGGTCGCCGTGGAAGGCTTCAGCCGGGTGCAGGAACAGGCTCGGGGTGCCGGTGGAGGCGAAGGTAGCGACCATTTTCTGACCGATCAAGCCCGATTTCCCCATACCGCAGACCGCTGCGCGGCCTTTGCAACCGAGAATCAGTTCAACGGCACGCTGGAATTCGCCGTCCAGGCGTTCTGCCAGTTGGCTGATGGCTTGCGCCTGGGCGCTGAGCGCTTCTTTGGCAATTGGAAGGTGATTCATGGGAAATCGATCGTTCCTTGATTTAAGTGGCGCGTATGTTAACGACTCAATAGCCTAACGGAAACTAACGTTCTATCAACCCAGGAAAAATAGTCACTTTTCTGTGTCACCGAGACCTCGAACATGGCAGTTGCCGGTTGGAAATTTTTAATGTCGCCCCCTTTTGATCGACTGTCACAGAGGATACGCAAGGACTCCTCGCCTTTCAGGTGCCAATAGTCATACCGCACTACTCAGCGCCGGCAGTGCCCCCTCCCCTGAGCAACACCCAATGTTTGTAGGCAATCTCCCACTTTTATCGTTATAAATTGTCGGCTTTGTATTATCATCCGCGCCCACTTATCGAAGAGCGTTGCCTGAGACGCTTTGGATTTTTTGCGCGTCTCGCAAGCGAGTGCGTCACCTACGGACATCTGCTGTTTTTCATGGACAAAAACCTCCTGAATCGACCGTGCTTGCTGGTGCTGTCTAAAGGCGCCCAGCAAGTTGCCACGCTTGCCGCCCTGTTGCCCGACTATCGATTACTGCCTGGTTCGACTCGTGACGTCACTCAGGCCGATGTGTTGCTGGCGTGGGGTCGCAAGCCAAGCGCCCTGTTTGCCCAACGGGAAGCACAAAAAGCCGGTCTGCCTGTGCTGTCGGTAGAGGATGGTTTTTTGCGTTCGGTGGGCCTTGGCGCGGATGAGCCGCCGCTGTCGCTGATCGTCGATGACCTGGGCATTTATTACGATGCCGATAATCCGTCGCGCCTGGAAGTATTGATCCCGACATCCTTGAGTGAATCTCAGACTCTCCGCGCCCGGGCTTTGCAGGCGAGTTGGCGGGAAGAGCGCGTTTCCAAGTACAACAGCGCCCGCATCGAACAATGCCATTTACCGCAACCTTGCGTTTTGGTCGCTGACCAGACCAAGGGCGATGCCTCACTTCAGGGCGCCGGCGAGGCTGATTTTGAGCGCATGCTCCAGGCTGCACTCGATGAGCATCCTCAGAGCATTGTCGTGGTGAAGGTCCACCCGGATGTCGCGGCAGGCCGCAAGCAAGGCCACTTTGATCTTGAAGCGCTGAGCAAACGGCCGCGCGTCCATGTGATCAGCCGTAATGTTCATCCTGCCGAGTTACTGAGCGAAGTTCAGGCCGTGTATGTGATGACCTCGCAACTGGGCTTCGATGCACTGTTGTGGGACGTGCCGGTGCGCACCTTTGGCAAGCCGTTCTATGCCGGCTGGGGTTTGACCGTGGATGCCCTGCCCGCCCCCGAGCGGCGCCAGCCGGTCAGTCTTGAGCAATTGGTGCATGCGGCGCTGGTGGAGTACCCGCGTTATGTCGACCCGGAGACGGGCGCGCCGTGCCAACCCGAGACCGTGCTGGCGTGGCTGGGGTTGCAGCGACGGATGCGCAGTCGCTTGCCGCAGGACTTGCAGATGGTTGGTTTCAGCAAGTGGAAACGGCCGTTGGTGCTGGACTTTTTCAATGGTTCATCCACCCGATTTGCCGCACCTTCCAGACGTTCGAAGCCCCCTGCAATGGTGGTGAGTTGGGGTTGCCAGCACGACTCGGCGTTGGCGCAACAGAACACTGCCAACCACCTGGGCCGCGTCGAAGATGGCTTCCTCCGTTCTGTCGGCCTGGGCGCGAAGAAAACCCGGCCGCTGTCCTGGGTGTTCGACGACCTGGGCATCTACTACGACGCCACGCGTCCTTCGCGTCTGGAACAGCTCTTGCAGAACCAGTCGTGCCCGCCTGAGTTGTTGCGGCGGGCCGCGGCGCTGCGCGAAGCGATCTGCGCCGCCGGAGTGACCAAATACAACTTGCCCGGTGCCACGTGGAAACGTCCGCCGGGTGTCGAGCAAGTGATTCTGGTGCCGGGGCAAGTGGAGTCCGACGCCTCGATCCGTTACGGCGCGCACCGCATCCGGCGCAATCTTGATTTGCTCAAGGCAGTGCGCGCCCGCCACCCGATGGCATGGCTGTTGTACAAACCGCACCCTGAAGTGCTGGCCGGCACACGCGAGGCTGGCGAGGACGAAGAACACACCCGTCAATGGTGCAACCAGGTGGTGGGCGATGTGCCCTTCCACGAGCTGTTGTCCGAGGTCGATGAGGTGCATGTGCTGACCTCGCAATCGGGCTTCGAAGCCTTGTTGCGCGGCGTGCCGGTGACCACTTACGGCCAGCCGTTTTATGCCGGCTGGGGCTTGACCCACGATCAGGACCTCAGCCCGCAGGTCCAGGCGCGTCGCACCCGGCGCCTGAGCCTGGACGAACTGGTGGCCGCGACCCTGATTCGCTACCCGACTTATGTCAGCCGCATTACCCGAAGATTCACCACCCCCGAACGTACGTTAATCGAGATTCAGAACTGGGATGAAGTACCTGCGCAAGGAAGAACTCCAACATGGCGAGAGATGATTCAGCGTTTGCTCCTTACCGTCTTGAGACCGTCGCCAAGGAAATTTTAGTTCCCATGCAGCGCTCCAGACGCCTGGTATCGGTGAAACCACGCAACTCGTTCCTGTTTTTGCAGGGCGTCAGTTCGCCGTTTTTCGCGCGTCTGGTGCAAGCGCTGCGGGCCGAGGGACAACGGGTCAAGTCCATCAGCTTCAATATGGGCGACACCCTGTACGGCAGCGGCGCGCGCGTATTTTGTTCGGCGCGCCCCGAGCAGTTGAAGGACTTCTACAGCCAGTGTTTCAGTGCCGACCAGATTACCGATGTGGTGCTCTTCGGTGACTGCCGCCCCGTGCATCAACCGGCGGTGGAACTGGCCAAGGCTCTGGGGATTCGTGTACACGTGTTCGAAGAGGGTTACTTCCGCCCGTACTGGATCACCCTTGAGCGCAATGGCGTGAACAATCACTCGCTACTGCCCCGCGATCCGCAGTGGTATCGGGAAGTGGGCAAGTACATCCCGCGCTATCACAACGGCAATTCATTCCGCCTGTCCTTTGCCTCCAGGGCCTTCCATGATGTGATGTATCACGTCGGCGGCGCACTGAACAAAGTGGTGTTCCCCCACTATAAAACCCACGCCCCGTTCAACGCGGCCGTGGAGTATGCCGGCTACATTCGCCAGGGCCTGCGCCTGGTCAGCGCCAGGGGCCGTGACTCCGAAGTCATCAGTGAAGTGGCGCGCAGCCGTCACCGAACCTTCCTGTTGCCGCTGCAACTCGACAGTGATGCGCAGATCCGCGACCACTCGCCCTTCAAGCATATGAAAGACGTGTTGAAACACGTATTGGGCTCGTTTGCCCGCCATGCCGGCAGCGATGCGCGGCTGGTGGTCAAGAACCACCCGCTGACGCCGGGCATCGTCAACTACCACCGCATCACCCGGCGGATTGCCGACAAATTCGGCATTGCCGATCGCGTGGATTTCCTCGAAAGCGGCCACATGCCGACACTGCTGTCGCATGTCGCTGGCGTAGTCACGGTCAATAGCACCGTGGGTGGTTCGTCACTGATGCACAGCGTGCCGACCATTGCCCTCAGCGACCCGATCTACAACCTCAAGGGCCTGACCCACCAGGGCGGTCTCGATGAGTTCTGGGACAACCCGGAGCCTCCCGACTCCACCCTGTTTCAACGCTTTCGCAGCACGGTCATTCACACCACGCAAGTCAACGGCGGCTTTTACACCCGCTGCGGCATCGACATGGCGGTGAACAATTCCCTGGAAGTGCTGATGGCCAAAACCTCGAAAATCGAACAGTACCTATGACGTCACAACAGTCTCCACGCTGCATTCTCATCACCGGCGCCACAGGCGGCATCGGTGGCGCGCTGGCACCCGCCTACGCGAAACCGGGGGTTACGCTGATCCTGCAGGGCCGACGCCTGGACCGCCTGGAAGAAATGGCCGCCCAGTGCCGCGCCGCCGGCGCTCGCGTACTGCTGCAACCGCTGGATGTTCAGGATCTCGACGCCTTGCGCAGCTGGATCGGCGAGATCAGTGTCACCGAGCAACCGGACTTGATCATCGTCGGTGCCGGGGTCAATACGTCCACCGGCGACAACGGCGAAGGCGAAGTCTGGGAGCTGTCCCAGGCGCTGATCGAAATCAACGTGCTGGCAGCCCTTGCCACGGTGCAGGCCGCATTGCCGGCCATGCGTGCCCGCAAGTCCGGGCAGATCGCCCTGTTCAGCTCGCTGGCCGGTTGGCGGGGGCTGCCGGCCACGCCGAGCTATAGCGCCAGCAAGGCAGCGATCAAGGCTTATGGCGAAGCCATGCGCGACCTGGTGGCAACCGATGGTGTGAAGATCAACGTGATCATGCCGGGCTACGTCGAATCGAAAATGTGCTTTGAAATGCCCGGACCAAAACCGCTGCTCTGGACCCCGGACAAGGCTGCGCGACGGATTCAGCGCGGGCTGGCCGCGAACCAGGCGCGCATCAGCTTTCCGTTCCCGCTGAACCTTGGGTGCTGGGCTTTGGGGGTCATCCCGCCACGACTGTCGTCGATCATTTTGCGGTGGCTGGATTACGGTGCCTGATTTTTTGAATAACGTTTTTTGCTCGGTTGTAGTGCCTGGTTTTCTCCTGTCTTGCGCAATCGAAATACTCCTGGTGCCGCGTACCGCCTGGTCCCGTCCGCTTCGCAGCTGGCTGTTGCATGGCGGTGCCTGGGCATTCGCCGTTGGCTTGCTGTACCTGATCAGCGGTCGCGCGTATTTCAGTGCGGTCAACGTGCTGGCGCTGTGGCTGCTGATCGTGCTGGTGAGCAACGCCAAATACCATTCGCTGCGCGAGCCATTCGTCTGCGCCGATTTCGAATACTTCAGCGACGCCGTACGCTTTCCACGCCTGTACTTGCCGTTCTTCGGCATTGGCAAAGCCATCGGCCTGGCCCTTCTGTTTATCGCCTACCTGGCGTGCGGGTTGTATTTCGAACCGGTGGGCAGCAATGCTCGCGTCGTGGCGACGAGCACGCTGCTGGGCGGTTTGGTACTGCTGATGCTCGGCAGCTTGAAGCCACTGCGCCCGACGTTCGACGCCAGCCTCGACCTCGGTCGCTGGGGATTGGCGGCCAGTTTGTGGACGTACTTTATCGCGGCCCGGCACCCGGTGGACCTCAATCGACTGAACTCGGCGTTTGCCGATGAGCTGCCACGCCCGGCGTCCGACACCGTGCTGCCGGACCTGGTATCGGTACAAAGCGAATCGTTCTTCGATGCGCGCAGGCTGTGGCCCGGCATCCGTCCACAGGTGCTCAGCCACTTCGACACCTTGCGGGCCGAGGCGCTGGCCCAGGGTCGTCTGCAAGTCGCCGCGTGGGGCGCCAACACGGTCCGTAGCGAGTTTGCCTTCCTCACCGGGATCAAGGTCGACCAACTGGGCGTCCATCGATTCAACCCTTATCGCCACCTGGCGCGACAGGGCGTTGCGAGCATCGCCAAGGCGCTCAAACGCCAGGGTTATCGTACGGTCTGCGTGCATCCTTATGTCGGCAGTTTTTATGGTCGGGACAAGGTGTTGCCTGCACTGGGCTTCGACGAATTCATCGACGTTCGCAGTTTCACCGAACAGCAAAAGGCCGGCCCGTTCATCGGTGACTGCGCGGTAGCCGACAAGATCAGCGCGCTGCTTGATGATCCGTCCCGTACCCAGCCGTTGTTTATTCATGCCATCACCATGGAAAACCACGGCCCGCTGCACCTGGAAAATGTCGAAGCCGGCGACCTGCCGCAGTGGTTCGACCGGCCGCTACCAGAAAGCCTGCGTGATCTGGCCCCGTACGTGCGCCACTTGAGCAATGCCGACCGCATGCTCGGTCAGCTGCGTGAACATTTTCTGACCCGCAGCACACCAACCGGGCTGTGCTTTTTCGGTGACCATGTGCCGATCCTGCCTGACGTCTATGGCGCCCTGGAGGCACCGAATGGCGATACCGAGTACTTCATCTGGTCCAATACTTCGCCAAGTGCCAATGCCTGCACAGACCTCGGAGTCGAGCATCTGGCCAAGGCCTTTATCGACCATCTGGCCCCTACTGCCGATGACTGAAACCCGGGGTGAGCCGGTGCAGGTGGTTCTCGCGTCCAGCCTTGCGCAGCGCGACCCTGCGGTTGCGCGCTGGATCACCGCGGGGCGCGGCTCGTTGGCGTTCATCCTCGGCGATGAAGACTGCCGCCATCGCCTGCTCGCGCAGTCGATCAACTGGGACCGCGTCCTGCTGGCCTATCACGACAGCGCACCGGTGGGCTACGCCTCGTTCAAACACCAACGCCGCGGACCATTTTCACCGGGCATCCGGCCATTCGTTCGCGAGTTCGGGCGACTGGGCGGCTCGCTGCGTTATGGCCTGTTCGTGATCAGCGAGTGTCGCGAGTGGTACTACGGTTTTTATCTGTACGGCTTGCATGTGCGCAAAGCCGCACGGCGCCAGGGGGTGGCCAGTGCCTTGCTGCAGGCCGCCTTTGATCAGGCACTCAGCCTTGGCCATACCAAAATCGAGCTGGAAGTGCAGGTGAAGAACCTTGCGGCCAGGGCGTTCTATGCCCGCCACGCCTTCATGCCGATACACACCTTTCCAACGAACTGGCTGAGCCGCGTGATGCCCTTCCCGACGGTCATCAACCTGCGCTGCAGACTATCGCCCCATCCATGAGCAGCCCGCAAATGAATCGATCCGTACCCCTTGAATCGCTGGTGGATGGTCCCGGCCGGGTGGGCATCATGTCGCAGTGGGTGATGTGGAAAGTCCATCATCTGGAGGAGTTTCTCGACCCCGAAGGCCAGCCTCATTGGCTGTGGCGACGCAGCCGGCAGCGCCCCGCAGGCTTGAAGGCGATTGCCGGAATTGGCTACAAAAGTTCCTCTGACCATGCCCGGGTCTTGTGCAAGCGCTGGGGCATTCCCTACGTCGCACTGGAGGATGGCTTCCTGCGTTCATCTTCGCTGGGCGTCGAAGGCGATACGCCGATGTCGATGGTGGTCGACCCCATTGGCATTCACTACCTGGCCGATCGCCCGTCACGGCTGGAGAACATCCTGCAAACCCCGCAGACCCTGAGCTCTTCGGAGCAGGCGACCGCACGGGAGCTGATTGCCCTGATGCGCAGCAGTGGCATCGGCAAATACAACAACGCACCGGACCTGAGCGACGACGACCCGCTGGGCCGTGACAAGCCGCTGATTCTGGTGGTCGACCAGACTTATGGCGACTTCTCCATCCCCGGCGGCGGGCTGTGCGAAGCCGACTTTATCCGCATGCTCGACGAAGCCCTGGCGCAACACCCCGAGGCGGACGTGCGGGTGCGGATTCACCCGGACTGCATCAACGGCCACAAAAAAAGTTGCCTGCTTGACGCCGCTCTTGCCCGCGGCGTGACGCTGGAAAGTCGCCATGTGTCCTGGGCCTCGCTGGCGCGCCGGGCGCAGCGGGTCTATGTAGGTACCAGTCAGGCCGGGCTCGAGGCCATGATTCAAGGCATCCCGGTCACCTGCTTCGGCTTGCCGTTCTACGCCGGCTGGGGCCTGACCGATGATCGCCAGGCAATCCCCCGTCGCCAGGCCCGACCGAACCTTGAGCAGTTGGTGGCGGCGGCGTACATCCGCTATTGCCGCTACGTCGACCCGCTGACCGATCAGCGTTGCGATGTCATGACTGTGGCCCGTCAACTGGCCCGGCAAAAACACCAAGACAGCCAGTTCGCGGGGACATTGACCTTGCTGGGTGTGCCACACCGACAGCGGCCGGCGATCCGCACCCTGCTCAAAAGCCGATGGGGCCGGTTGACGTTCGTCAGCGATAGTGCCGAGCTGATGCAATCCGTAGTCGGCGAAACCGGCAAGCTGTTGGTGTGGCGAGCCAGCGAACCCGGCGATCTGCAATCCCGTGCCGAGGCCCACAGCGTGCCGCTATGGCGCATCAGCCCGGGCATGCTGCAATCACCGGGTGGCGATGAGCAACCACTGGTTCAGATTCGCGGCCTGCCGTGCAGCCCCCATCAAGCCCGGGAGTACAACTCCCATCCTGAAGCCGGCCTGTTCGACAGCTGCGCACGTTATCGACAAATTCACCGCTACCTCAGACGCATGTTCTGATCCCTTGCCGGCGAAGGCGTTTTTGAAACTTGCGTTGCGCTTTCGGCCGCCTTCGCTGGCAAGCCAGCGCCTGCAAAAACGCGTACACACCGTCATTTTGTGGACTTGCTGGCTCAGTTGCTTTCCGCCGTTGCATCGATCTTTCGGCTGCTCGGCTTATAGTTTTTGAAGTTCCTGCGCAACAATGGCAACGGTTTCGGCGATTTGCTCCCGGGTGTGCAGGCACGACACGAAAAAGCGTACACGAGCCGATTTTTCGGGCACCGCCGGATGAAGAATGGGTTGGGCGTTGATACCTCGACGGGACAGCGCGCTGGACAACTGGGTAGCCTTGAGCGAACTGCCGGTGATGATCGGCACCACTGCCAGACCGGTGCTTGTGCCGGTATCCAGGCCGGCGTCCCTGGCCAACTCGAGGAATTGCCTGCCGCGCGCCTGCAAGGTTGTGACGCGCTCGCCATCCTCAGGTAGACAACGCAATGCCGCCAACGCTGCCGCAGCTACCGGTGCCGGCATGCCGACGCTGTAGAGAAAACCCGGCGCCAGGAACTTGAGATGCTCTACCAGCGCTGACTCACCGGCGATATAGCCACCACAACTGGCCAGGCTTTTGCTCAAGGTGCCCATCCAGATATCCACGTCACTGCCGGCCAGACCGAAATGTTCACGGATGCCCTTGCCGGTCTGTCCCATTACGCCCAGTGAATGCGCTTCATCGACCATCAGCAACACTTGGTGTTTCTTCCTGAGTTCGACGAAGCGTGGCAAATCCGGGAAGTCGCCATCCATACTGTAGATGCCTTCGAGTACCACCAACACGCGCTCGAAATGCTGACGCTGATCGCTCAACACCCGGTCAACCGCTTCCCAGTCGTTGTGGGCAAAGACGAGACGCCGGGCGCCGGACAATTGAATCCCCTGGAGAACGCTGTTATGGATCAGTTCGTCATGCAGGATCAAATCCCGCGGACCGAATAGATAACCAATGGTGGTCACGTTCGTCGCATGGCCGCTGACGAAAGTAATAGCGTCGTCCACCTCATAGAGCCGGGCCAGTTCCTGCTCCAGCTCGCGATGGATCGGACGATCGCCCGACACCGGACGGCTGGCGGAAACTGACGTTCCATAGCGATCAATGGCCGCTTTGGCGGCTTCAGCGACCACTGGATGCCCCGAGTAGCCCAGGTAGTTGTAGCTGGCGAAGTTCACGTAGCGGCTACCGCCCATGACAGTTTCCGCACCCGCCAAACCTTCGTGCAACTTGAAAAACGGATTGGCCAGGCCGAAGCGCGCAGCCCCGTCGAGCATGATGCGCAAATGCTGATAGCCAGGGTGCTGATCAAATCGGCAAAACTGCTCAAAGCCCTCGCGCGGGGCGCCTTTGACGCCCTCTAGTGAAGGGCTTGGAGCGCAATCGCCGATCTTGCGCAGTCGCCGTTCCAGGGCCTGTTGAATCAACTTGTCCTTCATCGAAGTGGCAAGCCCGGGCGTGGTTTTATTGGTCATGGTCCGGATCAATTAATCAAACGTGAAGGTTTCAAATCCTGGGTGCTCAACGGCGCAATGTCGTCGCGGGAAATGTCGACCCCGTGACGGGCGAGCGTATCGCTCGTCAGCGTCTGCCCGTTATGTTCGGTATCCGGTTGCACATCGCAATCCTGATTGCCTCGCAGGAGTTCAAGGATTCGAACAGTGATTTTGCCGATGCTTGACGCTTCGCTCAGCTCCATTACCGGCAGACGCACACCGAATCGCTCCTCGACTGCCACCACCAGTTCGACACTCATCAGCGAGTCCAGCCCCAACTCTTGAAGCGGTCGCGTGGCGTCCAGTTTGCTGGTTGGTAACCGCAGGATTTCGCTGATTTCCTGTTTAAGCATTTCACCGAACAGTTCGATCAGCTCGCAGTCGTCCATTTCGGTCAACAGCCGCTGGATATCGTCGACATCGCTTTCTTCGTCCTGCTCACCACCGTGCAATCTGGCCAGCTCATTGAATTTTGGCGAGCCGGCTGCCGGCAGGAATCGCGACAGTGCTTTCCAGTCCAGCTCAAGTACGCCCAGCCCCGAACGCCGCTGCAACAGCAACCGCTCCAGGGTTTCCAGTGCCGCTTGCGACTGCAGGGCAGCACCGCCCATGCGGCTTTGCAGGGCATCTTTGATGTCCTGGTTGCGCGCCAGGAAACCCGCATCATCGATGGCTCCCCAGAGTACGCTGGTTGCCGGCAGCCCCTGCGCCAGGCGATGACGCGCCAACGCTTCGAGCCAATGGTTGGCGGCGACGTAGTTGGCCTGCCCCGGGTTGCCGAACAAGGTCGTTGCCGAGGAAAACAGCACGAAGAAGTCCAACGGCAAATGGGCCGTCAATTCATGCAGGTATTGCGCGCCTTTGGCCTTGGGTTCAAGCACCCGTTGCAACTGCTCCTGGCTGAGGTTGCGGATCAGCCCATCATCAAACACGGTGGCCGCATGCACGATGCCCCGCAACGGTGCCTTGGAGGCTTCGATGCTCGCCAGCACGCTGCGCAATTGAGCGCTATCGGTGATATCGCAAGCCAGCGCCTGCACCTCGATACCTTGCTCGCGCCACGCCGCCAGCGCCGGCTGCGCTTCTTCGGTAGCAGCACCGCGACGACCGAGCAGCACCAGGTGACGCGCGCCCTTCTCCACCAGCCATTGCGCAGTACGCAGACCGAAACCGCTGAGCCCGCCCGTCACCAGGTAGGTGCCGTCGGCGGCCAGTTGCAAGGCCTGAGCCTGCGCCACCGGCGCGTGGAAAACCTGCTGGATCGGTGTGCGGTAGGTGACGACGATCTTGCCGATCTGCCTGGCCTGCTGCATGTAGCGGAATGCTTCGACGACTTCATTGGCATCGAAGGCGCGATAAGGCAGCGGACTCAAAATGCCGTCGCGGAACAATGCCATCATTTCGCCAAACAGCCGACGGGTCAGCTGCGGACGTTCGCTCATGAGCTGGTCGGCATCGATGCCAAAGTAGCTGATGTTGTTGCGGAACGGCCGCAGGCCGATCTTGGTGTTCTGGTAAAAGTCGCGCTTGCCCAGTTCGAGGAAGCGACCAAACGGCTTGAGTACTCGCAGGTTGCGATTGATGGCCTCACCCGCCAGGGAGTTGAGTACTACGTCCACGCCGCGGCCATCGGTAATGGCCAGGATGTCATCGGCAAACGCCAGCGAACGCGAGTCGAAGATATGCTCGACGCCCAACAGGCGCAGGAAATCGCGCTTCTCGTCGCTACCCGCCGTGGCGTAGATTTCGGCGCCGCACCATTTTGCAATCTGGATCGCGGCAATGCCGACGCCGCCCGCTGCACCGTGAATCAGGATTTTCTCTCCCGGTTCAAGCCGCGCCAGGTGATGCACGGCGTAATACACGGTGAAGAAAGTACTCGGAATGGTCGCCGCCGCTTCAAACGACATGCCTTCAGGAATGCGCGCCACAGCATTGGCATTGGTGATCAGGCGATTGGCGAAGCTCGACGGACCAAAACCGACGACACGGTCGCCCGGCTGGAAATCACCCTCGACCATCGCCCCTTTACCGCGCACCACACCGGCAAACTCGAAGCCCAGCGTCGGGCCCGAGAAGCCATTTTCGATCGCTTCATCAGACAGCAGACCCAACGCGAACATAACATCGCGGAAGTTCAAACCCGTGGCCTGAACCTCGATATCCAGTTCATCGTCTGCCGGCACCAGCGGCGCTCGTGCTTCCCAGCGCAAATTGCGCAGCTGCCCCGGCAAATCGAAGCCGAGCCTGATCTGCGTCGGCGCATCCAGCAGCGCACTGCCTGGCAACTCATCGGGCTGGATTCGCAGCCGTGCGACATACCGATCGCCCGCCGCGCTGATCGCCAGTTCGGTTTCTTCATCCGCATTGAGCAGTGCCGGCACCAGGGCCTCGACGCCAGCGCCAATCGCCAGATCGAGCAGACGAACTCGACAACCGACCGCTTCGTTCGTCAACGTCCGACCGAAGCCCCACAAGGCAGCATCGGCAATGCCTTGCACAGTCGTATCCAGGCGGCTGCCTTGCGGTAACAAATGGATGGCGGCGCCGGAGGTCAGCAACCAGCAATCCGCAGCGACGCCGGCCGATTCACAGGCTTGCGTGATGGCTGCGGCGTGCATGCAGCGGTCAGCCTGGGCATCAAGCCCTTGGGGTGCGAACAGGCCGGCCAGCATTACCACGTGTTGAGGCACCGCTGGACGTTCACGTAACTGTTGCGCCAGATCCGATGCCGAGCCAGGCGCGAGCAGCGCGGCCTCTTGACCTTGCTCGCGCAACATCGAGGCGAGTGCCCGGGCAAACGGTGCTTCAGGACCTTGCCCATCGGCTACCAGCAACCAGCTCTGGCGCGGATACTCACGTGCAACCGCGAGGGTCTTCGCACAATTTTCGGCGGCTACCAACAGATAGCAGCCAGACGCCGAGTACGGAATGAACTCCAGCGGCTCGGACACCTTCAGGCCATGACGCCGCAATTCCTGTTGCCAGAATCCCGGGGGCTGTTGCACCGCTAACGCCTGTTGCCCCTGTCGGGCCAGCCACCAGGAAGGTTCGGCGCCAAATGTGAAGTCCGCCCAACGCGCAGGGTGTTGCGCCAACAGAAGCACTTCACCGTTGGCACACAGCCTTGCAGCGCCATGGTGCAAGCCTTGACTGACGGCTTCCAGCGGTGCCAGGTCGGTGGCGACAAGGACCAGATCGAAGTCGTTCGCCGGCACCCGGGCGATTTTTTCCGACGCCTCCAGACTCAGTATCTGAAGCTCCGGGAGCTCAGCCTGGAGCATCGACGCAATTTCAATGTTCTGCGCAGAGTACTGATAATCGACCCGGTCAAAATCCAGGCCGACACACAAGTCTGCCGCCAGTGGTACCCCCTCGAAACCGAGTTCGAGAATACGCAGGCGCTGCCCGTCAGGCAGAGCGCTCAACCGTTGGGTGATATGTTCTCGCAGACCGCCCAGCAACGCTTGGTGACCGGACGCGCCGAGCACCAGGCGGGTCAATGCGGCGGGCGTGGTTTCCCGTGGCAGCAGTTGCGCAATCTTCACCTGACCGCTGATCAGCTCCAGCAGATGCATGCCGATCCGGCCGACCGAATGAATGATCTGGAAGTGTTCGGGATAGCTGCTGAACAGTTCCTGCCAGATGTCTTGCGCACTCGCTCGCTCGCCTTGATCGGCAAGCTGCCAGCCGCCATCGCCTGTCGCAACCAGGCTGCCATCCTCCAGCGCTTGCTCAAGAAGATGCTCAAGATAACCTCCTGCTTCCCAGGTGGAGCGCTGTTGCAGCGTCAGCTCACCGCCCAGCTTCTCGATGGCTTCCAGCACGAAACTGCCACACAGACCCTCGAGCAAAGGGTCGATTTCATCGGCATAACGGAGCAATCCGGGATCATCCGCGATAGCGCAAAGGTGCTGCTGCAACTGCGCCTCCAACCGTGAGTCCGCCAATGGCAATGCGCGTTCATTCGCAGGATAGGGTTTGGCAACCCCGACAAAGTCCACCAGTTTGATGTCGCCACTGCGATCCTTGTGCAGCCGAACCCCACGAAAACGGGCGTCCTTGATGCAGATGACCGCGCGGCCATGGACGTCGTACAACGTGAAGTCCGCCAACAGGGAATGCGCTGAACGTCGTACCAGAGTGACCTGGGCCAGACAAGGCGGCAGGCTGCCAGCAGCGAAGGCGATACGCCCGAGTTTCACCGGGATAAAGGCCAGGTCTTTGCGGCTGTCGGCCTCCTGGTCCAACAGTTGGGTGATCAACTGGAAGGCACTGTCCAGCAGTGCCGGGTGCACATTCAACGTTGCGAGTTCATCCTCGATCGGGGCCGGGACCGTCAACCGCGCCAACACCTGGTTGCCGTCGATCCAGCCTGCCTCGACGGCTTGATAAGCCGGGCCATAATTGAGACCAACCGCACGGGTCAGCGCCAGGTGCCCGGACGAGGTGAAATCAGGAGCGCGCGCTGGAACGACTGGAGCGGTGCTGGCCAGCAACCCGCCGCGCGCTTCACCCACAAGCCTGGCAACCACATGCTGCACCCACGGCTCAGCCTGGGCAGTGCTGCGCGACACGATGGAAAGGGCACCGTCGGTAGTGTCGATCATCACACGGACCTTTTTGCTGAAATCCGAGTGAAGCAAGAGCGGGCTGTGAATTTCCAGCTCTTCGATTTCCACATACTCACCGGGTTGATACTGCAATGCAGCAGCGAGTGCGACTTCGGTGAAACCCGCGCCCGGGAACAACACCGAGTCGCCCACCATGTGGTCGCCCAGTGACGGGAACAGTTGCGTATCCAGGCGATTGTCCCAGGTGAATTCATGCTCCGGCAGCATATAACCCAACAGCGGATGGACGCGCTCTCGGCTCAGGTGGCCGGAAGACTCGGGCGTGTCTGCGTGCCAGTGACGTTCGCGCTGCCAGGCGTAATTGGGTAATTGCACGAAACGGCCGGAGTGAGGAAACAGGCATTGCAGATCGATGTCGACACCGGCAATCAGTACCTTCGCCAGCGTACGATCAATCATCTGCGGGTTTTCTTCACCACGCAGCACCGTCGGGATCACAACCCCTTCCAGCTCCTGGCTGGCCATCGCATCGGCCACATAGGCACGCAGGATCGGGTGCGGGCCGACCTCCACGAATACGTTGTAGCCCTGCTCGGCGAGCGCCTCACTGGCGGACTTGAACAGCACCGGATAACGAATGTTTTTCCACCAGTACCCGGCGTCCAGATGTTCACCAGCCAGCACGTCGCCGGTCACGGTCGAATACATTGGAATACTGGCGTGACCCGGGACGATGTCGCTCAACACGTCGATGACTTGATCGGCGATCACATCCATGGCCGGCGAGTGGAACGCATAATCGAGACCCAGTCGGCGAACGAATACCTGACGCTCGGTCAGCGCGTGTTCCAGGGTTTCTAGCGCAGCCACCTGGCCGGCGACGGTCGCCCCCTTGAAACTGTTCTCGCCGGCGACGACCAACTCGCTGTCCAGGTCGAGCGTCTTCAACAGGCTCGCAGTGTCCGCCCCCGACAACCCTACCGCCGACATGTTGCCGCAGCCCTTGGTCAAGCCTTGCAGGCGACTGCGATGGTAGATCACACGGGTGGCGTCGTTCAGCGTCAGTGCTCCGCATGCCCAGGCGGCAGCGACTTCACCCACGCTGTGGCCGATGACGGCCACCGGTACTACGCCTTTTTCGGCCAGCATGCGGGTGACACCCACTTGCAATGCAAACAACGCCGGTTGCGCAAATTCAGTCAACTGATAGCGGTCATCACCCAGCTCGACCGCCAGTTCGGCGATCAACGAATAGCCGGATAGCGCATGGAAAACCGCGTCCACCTCGGCAACCGCCTGATGGAAAACCGGATCGGCCAGCAACGACTTGCCCATGCCCTGCCACTGCGATCCATTACCGGAGAAGACGAACACGGGCCCTTTTGCCTGATCCAGGACACGGCCACTTTCCAGTACCGCCGACAACGCCGGAACGCCCGGTTCCGTGACGAAATCCAATAGCGTCTGAGCGCTGCGTTGAGCATCCGCACCGAACACCACCACCCGTTGCGGGAGCAACTCGCGGCGAAACATCGACTGGTAGGCCACGTCGTAAAGATTTGCCGCGTCCGGCCCGGACAAAAATTGCGCCAGCTGTTCGGACTGGGCCGCCAAGGCTGCGTTGTCCTTGGCAGAAACAATCAACGGCACTGACTGCCCCATCTGGCGCGGGGCCTGCGGCGCCTGTGGCGGACTTTCCAGGATGACGTGGGCGTTGGCCCCGCCGAAACCGAAAGAGTTGACACCGACCACCAGTTTTCCGCTGGGTTTGAGCGCTTGGGTTTCAGTGACCACACTCAGGTTGAGGTCAGCGAAAGGAATGTTCGGATTGAGCTTCTTGATGCCGATGGTGGCGGGCACCTTGCGTTCGATCACGCAGTACAGCGCCTTCATCAAACCGGCGACACCCGAGGCTGCCTCAAGGTGCCCGATATTGCTTTTGATCGAACCGATCAGCAGTGGCTGATCCGCCGGGCGCTGCTGCCCCAGCGCCTCACCGATAGCCCGGCTCTCGATAGGATCGCCGACTGGCGTGCCCGTACCGTGAGCTTCCAGGTAGTCAATGTCTGTCGCACTGATGCCAGCACTGTCGTAGGCCTGCTTCATCAGGGCTATCTGCGCATCCGCGCTCGGGACGGTCAAACTCGACTTTCGCCCATCGGTATTAGCCGCACTGCCGGCAACGACCGCGAGGATCTGGTTTGCGTCCTCGATCGCCTTGTCGTAATCCTTCAGATAGAAAAGCCCCGCGCCTTCAGAACGGACATAGCCATCTGCAGACTCATCGAACACATGACATTGCCCCGTGCGCGACAACATTGAAGCCTTGGAAAAGATCAAGAAGCCAAAAGGGTGAAGATGCAGGCTGACACCACCGGTAATCGCCTGTTCGATATCGCCGTTCTGAATGGCCTGGCAAGCCTGGTGAAAGGCCATCAGGGAAGAAGAGCACGCCGTGTCGATGGCCATGCTCGGGCCTTGAAGGTCATAAAAAAAAGATAGCCGGTTGGCCGCGATACTGAAGGTATTACCGGTGGCGGTTGCCGCATCAATCGTCGACATGTCATGCGTCAGACGATAGCCGTAGTCGACACTGGCGATCCCCAGGTAAACACCGCAATCGCTGCCACGCAGGCTCGACGGTTTGACACCGGCGTTCTCGAACACTTCCCAGCCAAGCTCCAGCAATAAACGCTGCTGAGGGTCCATGACCGCCGCTTCACGAGGAGAAATATTGAAGAATCCAGCATCGAAAGTAGAAATATCGCCCAGGGAACCGGAAGCAAACGTGTACGACGTTGCTGGGTTTGCCTTGTCCGGGTGCAGGAACTCGTCCTTGGACCAGCGAGAAAAGTCCGCTTGGGTAATAAAGCTCTGCCGGTCCAGTAGGTGCGGCCAAAAAGTTGCAGAAGTAGAGCCTGGAAAACGGAACGACGTCCCTATGATTGCAACTTTCTTACGCATTGCTACTTGCCCTATTCATCCCCATCCCTTTTCCAAAAGCTGAACAACAATCAAATTCCATTAATGTAAATGCAGGAAACCCGGCGACACCCTGGATGTTATGTACTGCTTGCTACCTGACCAAAAATAACGTCACGCGCAAAATAGCCGCGAATCATACGCGCCGGGTCCATTAAGGGAAACCTGAAAAGTTCAACCGCTGGGCAGGTCAATCCTTTCAACGCAGGGCGAATTTGAGACACACGTCAGGTTATTAAAAAAACATTCAATAAACCCGCGACGCAGCCGACAACTCTTGAAAGCCTTGCGGATTGAAAAAGCCATGCGTAACAACCAACCCACTACACAACGCGAACGGACCTTTCCGGCTCAGCAACGGTTGATTTCCACCACCGATGCCAAGGGCATGATCACCTACTGTAACGAGGCTTTCGTCGAAATCAGCGGGTTTTCCCGAGAGGAGCTGATCCGTGCACCGCACAACCTGGTCCGTCACCCCGACGTCCCGGCCGCGGTGTTCGCGCACATGTGGGGCACATTGAAACAAGGCTTGCCATGGATGGGCATTGTCAAGAATCGCTGCAAGAGCGGTGATCATTACTGGGTGAACGCCTATGTGACACCGATCTTCGAAGGCAATCAGGTGATCGGTTACGAGTCGGTGCGGGTCAAGCCCACTGCCGAACAGATCCGCCGCGCCGAAGCGCTCTACCAACGCATCAACCAGGGCAAGCCGGCCGTTCCCTCCTCGGATAAATGGTTGCCGATCCTGCAGGACTGGCTGCCGTTCATTCTGGTCAGCCAATTGAGCTTCATGATCGGTGCATCGCTGAACTCCCATTGGGGGTTTGCCCTGGCAGCAGGACTCTCGGTACCACTGGGCCTGATGGGCCTTCAGTGGCAGCAGCGTGGCCTCAAGCGCTTGCTGCGCCTGGCCGAGCAGACCACCTCCGATCCGTTGATCGCACAGATGTACACCGACAGTCGCGGCGCCCAGGCGCGTCTGGAAATGTCCATACTCAGTCAGGAAGCACGCCTGAAAACCTGCCTGACGCGTTTGCAGGACACGGCCGAACACCTGACCGATCAGGCCAGGCAATCCGATGCCCTGGCGCACAACAGCTCCAGCGGCCTGGAACGTCAACGGGTCGAGACCGAACAGGTGGCCACCGCGGTCAACCAGATGGCCGCTACCACCCAGGAAGTCGCCAGCCACGTACAACGCACCGCCGATGCCACCCAGGAAGCCAATCGCCTGACCGGTCGTGGTCGTGACATCGCCGGGGAGACCCGCGAAGCCATCCAGCGCCTGTCGGTGGTGGTCGGTGAAACCGGCGTGACCGTGACCCAACTGGCCAAGGACAGCAACGAAATCGGAGGTGTGGTCGACGTGATCAAAGGCATCGCCGACCAGACCAACCTGCTGGCCCTGAACGCTGCCATCGAAGCGGCCCGTGCCGGCGAGATGGGTCGCGGTTTTGCGGTGGTGGCCGACGAAGTCCGTCAACTGGCGCAACGCACCAGCGAATCCACCGGGCAGATTCATGCGCTGATCGCCAAGCTCCAGCAAACCGCCAGTACTGCCGTGCAGACCATGGAAGCCGGGCATCGTCAGGCGGAAGAAGGCGTGGCGCGGGTACTGGAAGCGGACCAGGCACTGGTGGGGATCAGCGAAGCGGTGGCCAACATCACCGACATGACCACCCAGATCGCTGCCGCGACCGAAGAGCAAAGTGCCGTGGCCGAAGAAATCAGCCGCAACATCAGCAACATTTCGGACCTGGCGGACCAGACTTCGGAACAGGCGCAGAACTCGGCGTTGCTGAGTGAAGAGCTGACCAAGACTGCCAATACGCAATATTCGTTGGTGGAGCGGTTTAACCGCTGATAGAGGCTGGAGTGACAAAAAACCCGGACAGTGAACACTTCCGGGTTTTTTATTGAGCCTGTGAAAGTGATGTTGCCTGGTAGTCCCTCATCGCGAGCAAGCTCGCTCCCACAGGGTTTCGCGTTGTTCACGAAATCAAGCCACACCACACATCACTGTGGGAGCGAGCTTGCTCGCGATGGGGCCATCACAGCCTGCACAAAACCTCATCGAAGAAATGCGGCCACCTTCTGCGCCGCAGCCGCCAAATGCTGCTCATGGCTAAACCCGGAAGCCTTCAACGGCTTCAGATCATGATCCCCTGCCACCAGCCAGAACACCTCGATACCCGGCGATAGCGCATACCCCTCGACCGCCTCACGATTGCCCAGCGCATCGCGCTCGCCCTGCACGATCAAGGTTCGAGTCTTCAACCCCGCCAGATGCTCAACCCGCGGCTTCTCCGGTTTACCCACCGCATAGAACGGATACCCCAGGCACACCAGCCCATCCGCGCCCAATTCATCCACGAGCAAACTGGCCATCCGCCCGCCCATGGACTTGCCGCCGATGGCCAGCGGCCCAGTGACATGGCGTCGCACCTGGGCATACACCTCGCGCCAGCATTCCAGCAGTTTCGGCGCCGGGTTCGGCGGGCGTTTACCGCCGTCGATGCGCCGCTGCGCCATGTACGGAAACTCGAAGCGCAACACGTTGACGCCTTGAGCGGCGAGGCGTGCAGCCATGTCGCTCATCCAGTCGCTGTCCATCGGTGCGCCGGCGCCATGGGCGAGGATCAGCGTCGCCGCAGCCTTGCCAGCGGCGGCATTCCACAACCATCCATGATCCCGCACGCACTGCGCCCATTGATCCCCGTCAATACCGGCCTTGTGCCCTTTGTCCATGCTTGCCTCGCTTTTAGTCTGCCTATAACTCCGGCCGAAGGGTGCGCTGCCTTGCGCGAGTGCGCTCACTTCGGCTGAACCGTGGATGGGGAACCATGAACACTTCTATCAGTACCGCCTACAACTACAAGGTGGTCCGCCAATTCGCCATTATGACGGTGGTGTGGGGCATCGTCGGCATGGGGCTCGGGGTTTTTCTCGCTGCCCAGTTGGTCTGGCCCGAACTCAACTTCAATCTGCCGTGGACCAGCTTCGGCCGCTTGCGCCCCCTGCACACCAACGCGGTGATCTTCGCCTTTGGCGGCTGCGCCTTGTTCGCCAGTTCGTTGTACTCCGTACAACGGACGTGCCAAACACGCTTATTTGCTCCCGCAGTTGCCGCATTCTGTTTCTGGGGCTGGCAGCTTGTGATCCTGCTGGCGGCCATCAGCCTGCCGCTGGGCTACACCAGCTCCAAGGAATACGCCGAGCTGGAATGGCCGATCGACATCCTGATCACCATCGTCTGGGTCGCCTACGCCATCGTGTTCTTCGGCACGATCATGCAGCGCAAGACCAAACACATTTATGTCGGTAACTGGTTCTTCGGTGCGTTCATCATCACCGTGGCGATTCTGCACATCGTCAACAACATGGAATTGCCGGTCAGCTTCACCAAGTCCTACTCGCTGTACTCCGGCGCTACCGATGCGATGGTGCAATGGTGGTATGGACACAACGCCGTAGGCTTTTTCCTCACCGCCGGTTTCCTCGGGATGATGTACTACTTTGTGCCGAAACAGGCCGAGCGTCCGGTGTATTCCTATCGCTTGTCGATCGTGCACTTCTGGGCGCTGATCACCTTGTACATCTGGGCGGGCCCACACCACCTGCACTACACCGCGCTGCCAGACTGGGCGCAGTCGCTGGGCATGGTGATGTCGCTGATCCTGCTGGCGCCGAGCTGGGGCGGGATGATCAACGGCATGATGACCCTGTCGGGCGCTTGGCATAAGTTGCGCAGCGACCCGGTCCTGCGCTTCCTTGTGGTGTCGCTGGCGTTCTACGGTATGTCGACCTTCGAAGGGCCGATGATGGCGATCAAGACGGTCAACGCCCTCTCCCACTACACCGACTGGACCATCGGCCACGTACACGCAGGCGCCTTGGGCTGGGTGGCGATGATCTCCATCGGCGCGCTGTACCACATGATCCCGAAAGTCTTCGGCCGCGAGCAGATGCACAGCATCGGCCTGATCAACGCGCACTTCTGGCTCGCCACCATCGGCACCGTTCTGTACATCGCCTCGATGTGGGTCAACGGCATCGCCCAGGGCCTGATGTGGCGTGCGGTGAACGAGGATGGCACGCTGACTTACTCCTTCGTCGAAACCCTGGTGGCCAGCCACCCTGGCTTCGTCGTGCGGCTGGTGGGTGGCGCGATCTTCCTCAGCGGCATGTTCCTGATGGCCTACAACACCTGGCGCACCGTGCGGGCCTCGCAGCCTGCCGCCGTCGCCGCTGCCGCGCAGATGGCCTGAGGAGTCCGCCATGAAACACGAAACTATCGAGAAAAACGTCGGCCTGTTGCTGCTGCTGATGATCCTGGCCGTGAGCATTGGCGGCCTGACCCAGATCGTCCCGCTGTTCTTCCAGGACGTGACCAACAAACCGGTGGAAGGCATGAAGCCCTACACCGCGCTGCAACTGGAAGGTCGCGACATCTATATCCGCGAAGGCTGCGTCGGCTGTCACTCGCAGATGATCCGGCCGTTCCGCGCCGAGACCGAACGCTACGGGCACTACTCGGTGGCCGGCGAAAGCGTCTGGGACCACCCGTTCCTGTGGGGCTCGAAACGCACCGGGCCGGACCTGGCGCGGGTCGGCGCGCGTTATTCGGATGACTGGCACCGCGCGCACTTGTACAACCCTCGCAACGTCGTGCCGGAGTCGAAGATGCCGGCCTACCCGTGGCTGGTGGCCAATCAGCTCGACAGCAGCCACACCGAAACCAAGATCAAGGCCATGCGCACCCTGGGCGTGCCGTACACCGACGAAGACATTACCGGCGCCGTCGCTTCGCTCAAGGGCAAGAGCGAAATGGATGCGCTGGTCGCCTACCTGCAAGTGCTCGGCACTGCGATCAAGAGCAAGAGGTGAGCCATGCCCATGTCTTTTATAGAGATCGAATTGAGCACTGGAATGATCCGCGGCCTTGGCACCGTCGTGGTGTTCGTGGCCTTTGTCGGCCTGACGCTGTGGGTATTCAACGGCAAGCGCGGCCCGGAATTCGCCGAAGCGCGCCTGCTGCCGTTCGCCGACGAACCACAACCCGACATCACTGAAGAACCTGTCACAAGGAGTACCCGGCCATGACCACCTTCTGGAGTACGTGGATCTGCGTACTGACCATCGGCAGCCTGATCGGCCTGACCTGGCTGTTGATCGGCACCCGCAAGGGTGAAACCAAGGGCAGTGTCGACCAGACCATGGGCCACAGCTTCGACGGCATCGAGGAGTACGACAACCCGTTGCCGCAATGGTGGTTCATGCTGTTCGCCGGCACCTTGGCATTCGCCGTCGGCTACCTGATCCTCTATCCGGGCCTGGGCAACTGGAAAGGCGTCCTCCCCGGCTACGAAAACGGCTGGACCGGGGTGCACGAATGGGAAAAGGAGATGGCCAAGGCTGACGGGAAGTTCGGGCCGATCTTCGCGAAGTTTGCGGCAATGCCCGTGGAAGAAGTGGCCAAGGACCCACAGGCATTGAAAATGGGCGGCCGCCTGTTTGCCTCCAACTGCTCGGTGTGCCACGGCTCGGATGCCAAGGGTGCGTTCGGCTTCCCCAACCTGACCGACAGCGACTGGCGCTGGGGCGGCAATGCAGAAACCATCAAGACCACCATCATGGGTGGCCGGATGGCGATGATGCCGGCCTGGGGTGAAGTCCTGGGTGAGGAAGGTGTGAAAAACGTCGCCGCGTATGTGCGCCATGGCCTGGCCAAGCTGCCATTGCCTGCCGACAGCAAAGCCGACCTGCAGGCCGGACAGCAAGCGTTCAGCACCACCTGCGTGGCTTGCCATGGGGCAAACGGCCAGGGCACTGAAGCCATGGGCGCGCCGAACCTGACGCACCCGGCCGGCTTCATTTACGGGACGAGCCTGACACAACTTGAGCAGACGATTCGGCATGGCCGCCAGGGCCATATGCCGGCGCAGAACGAACTGCTGGGCAGCGATAAGGTGCAATTGCTGGCCGCGTATGTGTACAGCCTGTCCCACAGTTTGAATACCGAGCGCCTGCAGGCTGAAGACAACCGCGAATAAATCCCGACCGCTCTGCTGCCGCATTCTCGCGGATGCGGCAGTTCCCTGCCCCTTTGCGACGCATTGTCGCACCCTCTGTGACTCTTTCTTTCGGATCCCAGGATTCGGGTCTAAGCTTCCCCCGATGCGGACTGGCCGGTGCCGGTTCCAGGTCGACCCTGAACGATGTGTTCGACGAATCTGCCCGATGACAGGCCGCAAAGGCTGGTAGATACCGGCTGTCGCACCAATTGCCTTCGGTCAGCCAAACGTTGCGTTTGAACACACCCCGTTACATCCGACCTGACCCCCTCGCCTGATCAGTCCGCCGGGATGTTTTGCCCGCGGGCAATTTTGTCCTTACGCGGCGCATGGAAAGGCCGCAGAATCAGCTTTTGAAAGCATTGACCCAGGTCATGGCGCGTTGCAATGACCCCTTGCTTTCTCCATACTTGCGGCCGATTTTTAATCCTAATAAAACACCCAAACCGTGGAACCTTAGAATGAGCACAGCAATCAGTCCGACTGCTTATAACTATAAGGTAGTCCGCCAGTTCGCCATCATGACGGTGGTCTGGGGGATCCTTGGCATGGGGCTCGGTGTCTTCATTGCCTCGCAACTGGTCTGGCCGGAGTTGAACTTCGGTCTGCCATGGACGAGCTTTGGACGCCTGCGCCCATTGCACACCAACCTGGTGATTTTCGCCTTCGGTGGATGTGCACTGTTTGCCACTTCTTATTACGTCGTGCAGCGAACCTGCCAAACGCGACTGATTTCCGACAGCCTCGCCGCCTTCACCTTCTGGGGATGGCAAGCGGTGATCGTCGGCGCGATCATTACCTTGCCGATGGGTTTCACCACCACCAAGGAATACGCGGAGCTGGAATGGCCCCTGGCTATTCTGCTGGCCATTGTCTGGGTCACCTACGGTCTGGTGTTCTTCGGCACCATCGTCAAGCGCAAGACCAAGCACATCTATGTGGGTAACTGGTTCTACGGCGCGTTCATCGTCGTGACAGCGATGCTGCATATCGTCAACCACATGTCGCTGCCGGTCAGCCTGTTCAAGTCCTACTCGGCCTACTCGGGCGCGACGGACGCGATGATCCAGTGGTGGTACGGCCACAACGCCGTGGGCTTCTTCCTGACCACCGGCTTCCTGGGCATGATGTACTACTTCGTGCCGAAACAGGCCGAGCGTCCGATCTACTCCTATCGTTTGTCGATCGTGCACTTCTGGGCACTGATCACCCTGTACATCTGGGCCGGTCCCCACCACCTGCACTACACCGCGCTGCCGGACTGGGCTCAGTCCCTGGGCATGGCGATGTCGATCATCCTGCTCGCGCCGAGCTGGGGCGGCATGATCAACGGCATGATGACCCTGTCGGGCGCCTGGCATAAGCTGCGCACCGACCCGATCCTGCGCTTCCTGGTCGTCTCCCTGGCGTTCTACGGCATGTCGACCTTCGAAGGCCCGATGATGGCCATCAAGACCGTCAACTCGCTGTCGCACTACACCGACTGGACCATCGGCCACGTACACGCAGGCGCCTTGGGCTGGGTTGCGATGATCTCGATCGGCGCCATCTACCACATGATCCCGAAACTGTTCGGTCGTGCGCAGATGCACAGCACCGGCCTGATCAACACCCACTTCTGGCTCGCGACCATCGGTACCGTGCTCTACATCGCCTCGATGTGGGTCAACGGCATCACCCAGGGCCTGATGTGGCGTGCAATCAACGACGACGGCACCCTTACCTACTCGTTCGTCGAAGCGCTGCAAGCCAGCCACCCGGGCTTCATCGTCCGTGCCCTGGGCGGTGCGTTCTTCGCCACCGGCATGTTGTTCATGGCCTACAACGTATTCCGTACCGTACGCGCCTCGAACCCGGCTGAAGCCAAAGCCGCCGAACAGATTGCCGTAGTTGGAGCTCACTGATGAAGCATGAAGCAGTCGAGAAGAATATTGGCCTGCTGGCCTTCTTCATGGTCATCGCCGTCAGCATCGGCGGCCTGACCCAGATCGTTCCGCTGTTTTTCCAGGATGTCACCAACAAGCCGGTCGAGGGCATGAAGCCCCGCACCGCCCTGGAACTGGAAGGCCGGGACGTTTATATCGCCAACGGTTGTGTCGGCTGCCACTCGCAGATGATCCGTCCGTTCCGTGCCGAAACCGAACGCTACGGCCACTACTCGGTCGCCGGTGAAAGCGTCTGGGACCACCCGTTCCTGTGGGGTTCCAAGCGTACCGGTCCGGACCTGGCCCGTGTCGGCGGCCGTTACTCCGATGACTGGCAGCGTGCGCACTTGTACAACCCGCGCAACGTAGTGCCCGAGTCGAAAATGCCGGCCTACCCGTTCCTCGTGGAAAACAAGCTCGACGGCAAAGATACCGCAAAAAAAATGGAAGTCTTGCGCACGCTCGGCGTCCCTTACACCGACGAAGACATCGCCGGCGCCAAGGATGCTGTGAAGGGCAAAACCGAAATGGACGCGCTGGTGGCCTATCTGCAAGGCCTGGGCACCATCATCAAAAGCAAACGGTGAATTGGATGGATATCGGGATGATTCGTGGCCTAGGCACCGTTGTCGTGATGGTGGCCTTCATCGGACTGGCACTGTGGGTGTTCAGTCCCAAGCGCAAGTCGGAGTTTGAAGACGCGACCTTGCTGCCTTTCGCGGATGATCCCGAAGCCATCAAGCACGTCGAGCAAGCTTCTAGGAGTAACAAAGAATGACTACATTCTGGAGTCTGTACGTCACAGTCCTCAGTCTCGGTACGATCTTTTCCCTGACCTGGCTGCTGCTGTCGACCCGCAAGGGCCAGCGCGCAGAGCAGACGGACGAGACAGTCGGGCACTCCTTCGACGGGATCGAGGAGTACGACAACCCGCTGCCGAAATGGTGGTTCATGCTGTTCGTGGGCACCATCATCTTCGCACTGGGCTACCTGGCGCTGTATCCGGGCCTGGGTAACTGGAAAGGCCTGCTGCCGGGTTACGGCTACCTCGACAACGAGAAGCAGACCCCGTTCGCCAACGGCCAGACCGGCTGGACCGGCGTTCACGAGTGGGAAAAGGAAATGGCCAAGTCGGACGCCAGGTTCGGTCCGATCTTCGCCAAGTTCGCTGCCATGCCAATCGAAGAAGTGGCCAAGGACCCGCAAGCCCTGAAGATGGGTGGCCGCCTGTTCGCCTCCAACTGCTCGGTTTGCCACGGTTCCGACGCCAAGGGCGCCTATGGTTTCCCGAACCTGACCGACGCCGACTGGCGCTGGGGCGGCGAGCCGCAAACCATCAAGACCACCATCATGGGCGGTCGTCACGCCGTGATGCCTGCATGGGCTGAAGTGATCGGCGAGCAAGGCGTGGCCGACGTGGCCGCGTTTGTCCTGACCAACCTCGATGGCCGCAAGCTGCCGGAAGGCACCAAGGCCGACCCGGTTGCCGGGCAGAAACTGTTCGCCACCAACTGCGTGGCGTGCCACGGTCCGGAAGGCAAAGGCACGCCAGCGATGGGCGCACCCAACCTGACTCACCCGGCAGCGTTCATCTACGGTTCGAGCTTCGCTCAACTGCAACAGACCATCCGTTACGGCCGTCAGGGCCAGATGCCTGCGCAAGAACAGCTGCAAGGCAACGACAAGGTTCACCTGCTGGCCGCTTACGTCTACAGCCTGTCTCACGGTGAGAAGGCAGCGGACGCCGAGTAAGGCAAACGCTTGAAGCAACAAAAAAAACGGCCCCGCCAATGTGAATTGGCGGGGCCGTTTTGTTTTTTCAGCGCTGATCTCTAGCGTACGGCGACCAATGGTAATGCCCTATGCCCTCTCTGAGGTTGTGGGGCGACACGCATAGTAGTAACGTTTCTACAAAGCAGCTTCAGGAGGGCCAACCATGATGGCCATCACCACAATTTCCAGCCGCGAATTCAACCAGGACACAAGTGGTGCCAAAAAAGCCACTCGCCAGGGGCCTGTTTTCATCACCGACCGAGGCAAACCGGCCCATGTACTGCTAAGCATTGAGGACTACCAAAAACTGACCGGCACCCACGCCGACATCGCCGAACTGCTGGTCATGCCAGAAGCAGTCGATATCGAATTCGAAACCGAGCGTGCCGTGATCAAACATCGCCCTGTGGATCTGTCCTGATGTTTCTACTCGACACCAACGTAATTTCCGAACTACGCAAACCCCAGGCTGATGCGAACGTCGTTGCGTGGGCCAAAAGTGTCATCGCTCCACGCATGTTCATTTCGGCTATTACCTTGAAGGAGCTGGAAACAGGCGTTCTACGAATGGAGCGTCGGGATCCCGCCCAAGGGAAAGTCTTGCGCACTTGGTTGAAGCATCACGTTATGCCAGCCTTCGACGCCCGAATCCTTCCGGTCGATGCCGCCGTAGCGATTCGCTGCGCCAGTCTGCATATCCCCGACAGAGCCAATGAAAGCGATGCCTTGATTGCTGCCACGGCGCTGGTTCATGGTTTGACGGTGGTCACACGCAATGTCGCAGACTTTCAGTCCAGCGGTGTACAACTGATCAACCCATGGGTCGAATGACCGGCGACATGCGTAAAACCGCCCATAATTCCCAAGTCAATTGATTCAAGTCATTACACCATCAAATGAATTTGCCAAACGTGACCAAAGGTCGCACCCGCAGGCTAGAGCGACAGGCGTATCATTGAGCCACTGCAACACCCCTTTTTGACCGCGGTCGGCACGTACTGACCGAGGCACTCTTCCACTGCCGTGGGATGCGATGATGAGCAACCAGATACCGGTACACGACGTCACTCCACCTGCCAAGAACGCGAACAACAGCGTCGACCTCTACGCCTCCAGAGAAAAAATCTACACCCGCGCCTTCACCGGCTTGTTCCGCAATCTGCGGATGACCGGCGGTGCCATGTTGTTTTTGCTGTATTTCGGCACGGTGTGGCTGAACTGGGGCGGTCATCAGGCCGTCTGGTGGAACCTGCCGGAGCGCAAGTTCTTCATTTTCGGCGCCACCTTCTGGCCCCAGGACTTCATTCTGCTGTCCGGCATGTTGATCATCGCCGCGTTCGGCCTGTTTTTCATCACCGTGTACGCCGGCCGGGTCTGGTGCGGCTATACCTGCCCGCAAAGCGTCTGGACCTGGATTTTCATGTGGTGCGAAAAAGTCACCGAAGGTGACCGCAACCAACGCATCAAGCTCGACAAGGCGCCGATGAGCGCCAACAAGTTCTTGCGCAAACTCAGCAAGCACACCCTGTGGCTGCTGATCGGCTTCGTCACCGGCATGACCTTCGTCGGCTACTTCTCGCCGATCCGCGAACTGGTGTTCGACTTCTTCACCGGCCAGGCGGATGGCTGGTCGTACTTCTGGGTCGGCTTCTTCACCCTCGCCACTTACGGCAACGCTGGCTGGCTGCGTGAACAGGTGTGCATCTACATGTGCCCGTACGCGCGCTTCCAGAGCGTGATGTTCGACAAGGACACCCTGATCGTTTCCTACGATCCGCGCCGTGGCGAAAGCCGTGGCCCGCGTAAAAAAGGCATCGACTACAAGGCTCAGGGCCTGGGTGACTGCATCGACTGCACCATGTGCGTCCAGGTCTGTCCGACCGGTATCGACATCCGTGACGGCCTGCAAATCGAATGCATCGGTTGCGCCGCCTGCATCGATGCCTGCGACGCCATCATGGACAAGATGGAATACCCGCGCGGGCTGATCAGCTACACCACCGAGCACAACCTGTCCGGGCAGAAAACCCATAAACTGCGCCCGCGCCTGATCGGCTATGCCGTGGTGCTGCTGGCGATGATCAGCTTGCTGGCGACGGCATTCTTCATGCGTGCGCTGGTGGGTTTCGATGTCAGCAAGGACCGCGTGCTGTACCGCGAGAACGCCGAAGGCCGGATCGAAAACGTCTACAGCCTGAAAATCATGAACAAGGACCAGCGCGACCATATCTACGTGCTCGAAGCCTCTGGCCTGCCGGATCTCAAATTGCAGGGCCGGCGCGAGATCAAGGTCGCGGCCGGCGAGATCGTCAGCCAGCCTGCCGAGCTGTCCGTCGCGCCGGAAAAACTGCCGTCGAGCACCAACGAGGTGAAATTCATCCTCAAGGATGCCGATGACGACAGCGTCCACATCGAAGCCAAGAGCCGGTTCATCGGCCCACAAAATCGTTGAGAGAACTGAACATGCCCGCAGCAACTGCCGCAAGCCCCTGGTACAAGCACCTCTGGCCGTGGATCATCATCGGGATCCTGGCCTGCTCGGTGGCCCTGACCTTGTCCATGGTGACCATCGCGGTGAACAACCCGGACAACCTGGTCAACGACAACTACTACGAGGCTGGCAAAGGCATCAACCGCTCCCTCGACCGTGAGCTGCTGGCCCAGACCCTGAAAATGCGCGCCAGCGTTCATCTCGATGGCGTGACCGGCGAGGTTGACCTGCGCCTGAGCGGCGAGAGCCAGCCCAAGACCCTGGAGCTGAACCTGATCTCGCCGACCCAGCCGGAAAAGGATCGCAAGATCATCCTGGCCCGCAGCGAAACCGAACAGGGCCGCTACATCGGCCAGTTGAGCGACAAGATCGAAGGCCGGCGCTTTATCGAGTTGCTCGGCACCCAGGACGAGCACATCTGGCGCATGTTCGAAGAAGAAATGGTCAGCCATGACAAGGACCTGCTGCTGGGTGACGAACCGCTGCAAGGTGCCGAAGACCTGAAGAAATAAAGCCGCGCTTCGCGCATCGCGAGCAAGCTCGCTCCCACAGTTGATCAGCGCCATGCTCAGATCCTGAGTACACCAACGATCCCTGTGGGAGCGAGCTTGCTCGCGATGAGGCCCTATCCGACGATAGAGATTCAGCAGTACCAGTGAATACTCCATGACCACCACCCCACTCCCCTGCTACCACTGCGCCCTGCCCGTCCCGGCCGGCAGCCGCTTCATCGCCGTCGTGCTCGGGGAGTCCCGCGAATTCTGCTGCCCGGGTTGCCTGGCCGTGGCCGAAGCCATCGTCGCCGGCGGTCTGGAAAGCTATTACCAACACCGCAGCGAAGCCTCGGCCAACCCCGAAGCCCTGCCGGTGCAACTGGTGGATGAACTGGCGCTGTACGACCGCGCCGATGTGCAGCAGTCCTTCGTTCGCCACGACGGCGACCTCGCCGAAACCACACTATTGATGGAAGGCATCAGTTGCGCCGCCTGCGGCTGGCTGATCGAAAAACACCTGCGCACTTTGCCTGCCGTAGCCGAGGCGCGCCTGAACCTGTCCAACCATCGCCTGCACGTACGCTGGGCCGATGGGCAATTACCCCTGAGCCAGGTCCTCGGTGAACTGCGCCAGATCGGTTACGCCGCACACCCGTATCAGGCCGACCGCGCCAGCGAACAACTGGCCAGCGAAAACCGCCTGGCCCTGCGCCAGCTCGGGGTGGCCGGGCTGCTGTGGTTCCAGGCGATGATGGCAACCATGGCCACCTGGCCTGAATTCAACATCGATCTCAGCCCCGAACTGCACACCATCCTGCGCTGGGTCGCACTGTTCCTTACCACCCCGATCGTGTTCTACAGCTGCGCGCCGTTCTTCAAAGGCGCCATGCGCGATCTGCGTACCCGCCACCTGACCATGGACGTTTCGGTGTCGCTGGCCATCGGCAGCGCCTACATTGCCGGGATCTGGACGTCGATCACCGGGGTCGGCGAACTGTATTTCGATGCCGTCGGCATGTTTGCCCTGTTCCTGCTGGCCGGGCGTTATCTGGAACGACGCGCCCGCGAACGCACCGCCGCCGCCACCGCGCAGCTGGTGAATCTATTGCCCGCCTCGTGCCTGCGATTGACACCTGACGGCCAGAGCGAACGCATTCTGCTCAGTGAACTGCGTATTGGCGATCAGGTGCTGGTTCATCCGGGCGCCATTCTTCCGGCTGACGGCAAGATCCTCGACGGCCAGTCGAGTGTCGACGAGTCGTTGCTGACCGGCGAGTACCTGCCGCAACCCCGCACCCTCGGCGACGCGGTCACCGCCGGCACAATGAACGTCGAAGGCGCACTGACCGTCGAGGTCCAGGCCCTGGGCCAGGACACTCGCCTCTCAGCCATCGTTCGCCTGCTCGATCGTGCCCAGGCCGAAAAACCGCGCCTGGCGGAAATCGCCGACCGCGCCGCGCAATGGTTCCTGCTGTTGTCGCTGATCGCCTCCGCCGCGATTGGCCTGCTGTGGTGGGAGCTGGACTCATCGCGGGCCTTCTGGATCGTGCTGGCGATGCTCGTGGCGACCTGCCCGTGCGCCTTGTCACTGGCGACGCCCACCGCTCTCACCGCCGCCACCGGCACCTTGCACAAACTTGGCCTGCTGTTGACGCGTGGCCATGTGCTCGAAGGCCTGAACCAGATCGACACGGTGATTTTCGACAAGACCGGCACCCTCACCGAAGGGCGCCTGGCGCTGCGCTCAATCCGCCCTCTCGGCACGCTCGACAGCGATCGATGCCTGAGCCTCGCCGCCGCCCTGGAAAATCGCTCCGAACACCCGATCGCCCGTGCTTTCGGACGCGCGCCGATGGCTGCCGAAGAAGTCCACAGCACACCGGGCCTCGGCCTGGAGGGGCTGGTTGAAGAGCGACGCCTGCGCATCGGCCAACCTCGCTTCGTCTGCGAACTCAGCGGCGCCGTGGTGCCGTCGATGCCCGAAGAGGCTGGCCAATGGCTGCTACTCGGCGACAGCCAGGGGCCGCTGGCCTGGCTCGTCCTCGATGATCGCTTGCGTGCCGATGCGCCCGCGCTGTTGGCCGCGTGCAAGGCGCGTGGCTGGCGCACGCTGTTGTTGTCCGGCGATAGCTCACCGATGGTCGCCAGCGTGGCGGCGGAACTGGGTATCGACGAAGCCCGTGGCGGCTTGCGTCCGGACGATAAACTGCAAGTCCTGCAACAACTGCACAAAGAAGGACGCAAGGTGTTGATGCTGGGTGACGGGGTCAATGACGTGCCGGTGCTGGCGGCTGCGGATATCAGCGTCGCCATGGGCTCGGCCACCGATCTGGCAAAAACCAGTGCCGATGCCGTGCTGCTGTCCAACCGCCTCGACGCGCTGGTGCAAGCCTTCAGCCTGGCGCGGCGCACCCGTCGGGTCATTATCGAGAACCTGTTGTGGGCCGGGCTGTACAATGGCCTCATGTTGCCCTTCGCCGCCCTCGGCTGGATCACTCCGGTCTGGGCGGCGGTGGGCATGTCGATCAGTTCGTTGACCGTGGTGTTGAACGCGCTGCGCCTGACTCGCATGCCGAGCGCGCCCGCCCACTGCGTCACGTCAGAAACCCGCCCGCTGCCGGCCTGAGCCGTGTGGGCATGGAGTCCAGATGCCAGCTCTTTACGTGATGATTCCCGCTGCGCTGCTGATCGTGGCCATCGCCGTCTATATCTTCTTCTGGGCAGTGGACAGCGGTCAGTACGACGACCTCGACAGCCCGGCCCACAGCATCCTGTTCGACGACCAGGACCCGAACCACACTGCTGCCGTGGATGAGGCCAGCGGCCAACCGGCCAAGCCGCAAGACAAGGCCCCGCCCCATGCTTGAATTGGCGCCACTGCTGGTGTCTGCGGTGATCCTCGGTTTGCTCGGCGGCGGCCATTGCCTGGGCATGTGCGGCGGCTTGATGGGCGCGCTGACCCTGGCAATTCCCAAGGAACAACGCAGCCACCGCTTTCGCCTGCTGCTGGCCTACAACCTGGGACGGATTCTGAGCTATGCCTGCGCCGGACTGCTGATCGGCCTGGCCGGATGGGCCGTGGCCAGCAGCCCGGCTGCGATGTTCCTGCGTATCCTCGCCGGCTTGCTGCTGATTGCCATGGGCCTGTACCTGGCCGGCTGGTGGAGCGGCCTGACCCGTATCGAAAGCCTCGGTCGCGGCTTGTGGCGGCATATCCAGCCAGTCGCCAACCGGTTGCTGCCTGTGTCGAGCGTTCCGCGTGCGCTGCTGTTGGGCGCGCTCTGGGGCTGGCTGCCGTGCGGCCTGGTCTACAGCACCTTGCTATGGTCGGCCAGCCAGGGCAACGCGCTGGACAGCGCATTGTTGATGCTCGCGTTCGGGCTCGGCACCTGGCCGGTGCTGCTGGCGACAGGCCTCGCCGCCGAGCGCGTCACCGCACTGTTGCGCAAGCGCAGTGTGCGGATGGCGGGCGGATTGCTGGTGATGCTGTTCGGCCTCTGGACCTTGCCGGGGCCGCATCAGCATTGGATCATGGGGCATTAAACCGGCGGCGCGCCCATCGCGAGCAAGCTCGCTCCCACAGGTTTTGTGTACACAGCGACTCCCCCTGTGGGAGCGAGCTTGCTCCGGGCGGCGATCCGACGATGAGGCCCTCACAAACGACAAAGATTCTGACCTTGATGCAAATCAAGATGCCCCACCCCGCCCTCGCATAAAGTGGCTGACACTGCCAGCCTATCCGGGGGAATGCCCGCATGATGCTCGACGCCATTCGTTGGGACACCGATCTGATCCGCCGTTATGACCTGGCGGGACCACGCTATACCTCGTACCCGACCGCCGTGCAATTCAACAGCCAGGTCGGCACCTTTGACCTGCTTCATGCTCTGCGCGACAGCCGCAAGGCTCAACGCCCCTTGTCGCTGTACGTGCACGTGCCGTTCTGCGCGAACATTTGCTATTACTGCGCCTGCAACAAGGTCATCACCAAGGATCGCGGCCGGGCGCAGCCGTATTTGCAGCGCCTGGAACAGGAAATCCAGTTGATCGCCTGCCACCTCGACCCCACGCAGAAAGTCGAGCAACTGCACTTCGGCGGCGGCACGCCCACCTTTCTCAGCCACGACGAACTGCGCCAGTTGATGGCGCATTTGCGCAAACACTTCCATTTGCTGGACGACGACTCCGGCGACTACGGCATCGAGATCGACCCCCGTGAAGCCGACTGGTCGACCATGGGCCTGCTGCGCGAACTGGGTTTCAATCGGGTCAGCATCGGCCTGCAAGACCTTGACCCGGCGGTTCAGCGAGCCGTCAATCGCCTGCAAAGCCTGGAAGAAACCCGCGCGGTGATCGATGCGGCCCGCACCTTGCAGTTTCGTTCGATCAATATCGACCTGATCTACGGCCTGCCGAGACAGACGCCGGAGAATTTCGCCCGCACCGTCGAAGAGGTCATCCACCTGCAACCGGACCGGTTATCGGTGTTCAACTACGCCCACCTGCCGGAACGCTTCATGCCGCAGCGGCGCATCAACAGCAATGAGCTGCCGACACCCGCGCAGAAACTGGAAATGCTGCAGCGCACCATCGAGCAACTGATCACGGCCGGCTACCGCTACATCGGCATGGACCACTTCGCCCTGCCCGACGATGAGCTGGCGATTGCCCAGGAAGAATCGACCCTGCAACGCAATTTCCAGGGCTACACCACCCACGGTCATTGTGACTTGATCGGCCTCGGCGTGTCGGCAATCAGCCAGATCGGCGACCTGTACTGCCAGAACAGCAGCGACCTGACCGAGTATCAGAACGTTCTTGCCACATCGCAACTGGCCACCAGCCGCGGCCTGCTGTGCAATGCCGATGACCGGCTGCGGCGCGCGGTGATTCAGCAATTGATCTGCAATTTCAGTCTCGAATTCACTGACATCGAACAGGCCTTCAACATCGACTTTCAAGGCTATTTCGGCGATCTCTGGCCCCAGTTGCAAGACATGGCCAAAGACGGGTTGATCGAACTCGATCGCGACAGGATCACCATCCTGCCCGCCGGGCGACTGTTGGTGCGCTCGGTGTGCATGGTCTTTGACGCATACCTGGAACAACACAGCCGGCAACGGTTCTCACGGGTGATCTAGAGCGCTGCGACAAAAGTGCCACAGGCTGGCCCCAATGTCCTCGGGTGAGTTACCCTTACGTCTTATGTGTGAATTCCCACAAGGATTGAAGAAATGTCCGAGCCAGTAAAACTGCGCGCTCATAATCAAGCCCATTGCAAGGATTGCAGCCTGGCCCCTCTTTGCCTGCCACTTTCGCTGAATCTGGAAGACATGGATGCGCTGGACGAAATCGTCAAACGTGGCCGGCCGCTGAAAAAAGGCGAATTTCTGTTCCGTCAGGGCGATACCTTCGATTCTGTCTACGCAGTCCGTTCCGGCGCCCTCAAGACCTTTAGCCTGAGTGACACCGGTGAAGAACAGCTCACCGGTTTCCACCTGCCCAGCGAACTGGTCGGTTTGTCGGGCATGGACACCGAAAAGCACCCGGTGTCGGCACAAGCCCTGGAAACCACCTCGGTGTGTGAAATTCCTTTCGAACGCCTCGACGAACTGGCCCTGCAATTGCCGCAGTTGCGCCGTCAGTTGATGCGGGTGATGAGTCGCGAAATCCGTGACGACCAGCAGATGATGCTGCTGTTGTCGAAAAAGACCGCCGACGAACGCATCGCCACCTTCCTGGTCAACCTCTCGGCACGTTTCCGCGCCCGGGGTTTTTCCGCCAATCAATTCCGCCTGAGCATGTCGCGCAACGAGATCGGCAACTACCTGGGCCTGGCGGTGGAAACCGTGTCCCGGGTCTTTACCCGCTTCCAGCAAAACGAACTGATTGCGGCAGAAGGCAAGGAAATCCGGATTATCGACCCGATCCAGCTTTGCGCCCTGGCCGGTGGCTCGCTGGACGGCTGAAACAAAACGTTGCGGCTGCGCGAAACGGTTCAGCCGCCGTTATACTGCGTCGTTTGCAGCCCTGCCAGGATTCTTCGACTATGGCCTTCGACTCCTTCGACATCAAATCCCTCATCCGCCCTGTCATCGATTTCCCGAAACCGGGTGTGATCTTTCGCGACATCACCCCGCTGTTCCAGTCGCCCACGGCCCTGCGCCTGGTGATGGACAGCTTCGCCCACCGTTACGTCGAGGCTGACTTCACCCACGTCGGCGCAATGGACGCCCGTGGCTTCCTGATCGGTTCGGTACTGGCCTATCAGTTGAACAAGCCGCTGGTGCTGTTCCGCAAGCAAGGCAAACTGCCGGCCGATGTGCTGGCCGAGGGCTATGCGACCGAATACGGCGAAGCCTTCCTGGAAGTGCACGCCGACAGCCTGTGCGAGGGGGATTCGGTGGTGATGTTCGATGACCTGATCGCGACCGGCGGCACCCTGATTGCCGCCGCCAACCTGATCCGCCGCATGGGCGCGCGGGTGCATGAGGCGGCGGCGATTATCGATCTGCCGGAACTGGGTGGCTCGCAGCGTCTGGAGGACATGGGTATTCCTACCTTCTGCCTGACGCAGTTTGCGTTGACTGATAAGTAACAAAGGTCAAAAGATCGCAGCCTTCGGCAGCTCCTACATTGGGATGGCTTTGATCCTGTAGGAGCTGCCGAAGGCTGCGATCTTTTGCATTACAGCCCCATCTGCTTGCTGATGATCTCGTTCATCACTTCCCGCGTCCCGCCGCCAATCGACAGAATCCGGTTGTCGCGATACAGCCGCTCCACCAGACTCTCACGCATATAACCCAGCCCACCGAGTATCTGCACCGCATCGGAGACGATCCGGTCTGCCGTATCCGTCGCAAAGTTCTTGGCCATGGAAACTTCCTTGATCACGCTCTGCCCTGCCGCCATTTTCGCGGCTTGGCGATAAGTGAACTCACGGGACACCTCCAGCGCGGTCGCCATCTCGGCGAGGCGATGCTTGATCACCTGAAACTTGCCGATCGGTTTGCCAAAGGCTTCGCGCTGGCGCGCCCATTTCAGGCTCTCCTCCAGCGCCAGTTGTGCGGTCATGTTGGCCATCAATGCCAGGGCCAGACGCTCGCTCTGGAAATTGCCCATGATGCAGGCAAAGCCCATGTTCTGGGTGCCGATCAGATTTCCTGCGGGCACCTGGCAATCATCGAAGAACAGTTCGGCCGTGTCTGACGCCCACCAGCCCATTTTCTTCAGCTGCCGCCCTACGGTGAAACCGGGCGTGCCCTTCTCGATCAGTAACAGGCTGATGCCGGCGAAACCTGGCTCGCCCGTTCGCACCGCGACGGTATAGAAGTCCGCGCGCACACCGCTGGTGATAAAGGTCTTGCTGCCACTGACCCGGTAGAAATCGCCGTCGCGCACGGCACGGGTTTGCAGGTTGGCGACGTCGGAGCCGCCGCCGGGCTCGGTAATGGCCAGGGCGCTGATCTTCTCTCCCGACAGCACCTGCGGCAGCACACGATCACGCACTTCGGGCCGGGCCCACTTGAGAATGGGCGGCAAGCCGATATCCAGCGAACCCAGGCCGGCAACCAGCCCGCCTGAGCCGCAGCGCATCAACTCTTCGCTGGCGGCCACCTTGGCGAACAGATCCCCTTCGTGGCTGCCTCCGTAAGCTTCGGGGTAACCGATGCCGAGAATCCCCGCTGCGCCGGCCTTGAGGTAGAGCTCACGAGGAAAGCTTTCGGCTTCTTCCCACTGCTCGATATCGGGAAGAATCTCGCGCTCGACGAAACGTCTGACGCTGTCACGGACCAATTGGTGGCTGGGGTCGAAGTATTCCTGAAAGGCAGACATCGGCGAGCTCCACTGAAGGGGTCAGTGAAGTTAACCGAGCGCTTGCTTGGTTTACAAGAGACAGATAGAAGATCAAAAGATCGCAGCCTGCGGCAGCTCCTACAGGGGATCGGTGTCTTTCTGTAGGAGCTGCCGCAGGCTGCGATCTTTTCGGCTTGATGCGATTACAACGAAATCGGCTTACGCCCCGCAAACGAATGCGCCAGCGTGCCACCATCCACCAGCTCCAGCTCGCCACCCAGCGGCACGCCATGGGCGATGCGCGAGGCGATCAGGCCTTTGTTGCTGAGCAATTGGGCGATGTAGTGCGCGGTGGCTTCACCTTCCACGGTCGGGTTGGTGGCCAGGATGACTTCGGTGAACGTGCCGGCCTCTTCGATCCGCGCCATCAATTGCGGAATGCCGATGGCTTCCGGCCCCAGACCGTCGAGCGGCGACAGATGCCCCTTGAGCACGAAATAGCGCCCGCGGAAACCGGTCTGCTCCACGGCATAGACGTCCATCGGGCCTTCCACCACGCAGAGCAAGGTGTCGTCGCGACGGGTATCGGCGCATTGCGGGCAGAGATCATCTTCGGTCAGCGTACGGCACAAGCGGCAGTGACCGACCCCTTCCATGGCCTGGCTCAGGGCCAGCGCCAGTCGTGAGCCGCCGCTGCGGTCACGCTCGAGCAACTGCAATGCCATGCGCTGGGCGGTTTTCTGACCCACGCCAGGCAAAATTCGCAGGGCGTCGATCAGTTGGCGAATCAAAGGGCTGAAGCTCATGGTGGAAAAGTCCGACAAAACAACGAGACGCGGTTTATACCCGCGCCTCGGTTGAGCGTCAAATTGCAGCGTCAATTACTCAGTCACGGGCAACCCGAACCACCAACTTGCCGAAGTTGCGCCCTTCCAGCATGCCGATGAACGCGTCGGGAGCCTGCTCCAGGCCATCGACCACGTCTTCGCGGAACTTCACCTTGCCATCGCGTACCCACGGCGCCATGGCACTGAGGAATTCCGGCTGGCGATCACCATAGTCATCGAACACGATGAAGCCCTGGATACGCACCCGCTTGGTCAACAGGGTGCGTTGCAACAGTGGCAGGCGATCCGGCCCGCTCGGCGCTTCATAGGCGTTATAGGAGGCAATCAGGCCGCAGAGTGGAATCCGCGCCTTGGGATTGAGCAATGGCACCACGGCGTCGAATACCTTGCCGCCGACGTTTTCATAATAAATGTCGATGCCCTTGGGACAGGCCTGAGCCAGCTCGTCAGCAAAATCCTGACTCCTGTGGTCGATGCAGGCATCGAAGCCCAACTCGTCGACCACATAACGGCACTTGTCCGCGCCACCCGCCACGCCGACCACGCGCAAGCCCTTGATCTTCGCCACCTGGCCGACCACCGAACCCACTGCCCCGGATGCCGCTGCAACCACCAGGGTKTCGCCGGCCTTGGGCTGGCCGATRTCCATCAGCCCCATATACGCAGTCATGCCCGGCATCCCCAGCACCCCGAGGGCCATCGAAGGACTGGGCAGGCCGTTGGGCACCGGGATGATGCTGCGCCCGTCATTGATGCTGTGGCTTTGCCAACCGGTGGCACCGACCACCAGATCACCCTCCTGAAACTTCGGATTGAGCGAGCGCTCGACCCGGCTGACAGCGCCGCCGGTCATGACTTCGCCAATTTCCACCGGTGCGGCGTAGGAAGGTGCGTCACTCATGCGTCCGCGCATGTAGGGATCGAGCGACAGGAAAACGGTCTTGAGCAGCACCTGGCCGTCGGCCAGGTCCGGCAGCGCCACCCGCTCCATGCGGAAGTTTTCCGGCGTTGGCGCGCCTATCGGGCGTGAAGCCAGGACAATGCGCTGATTGAGGGTCATGGGGTCGGACATGGCAGCGTCTCCTGTGATCGATGGGGTTCAGTGATATAGGGAGCAGACCTTTGTGGCGGTATGGCGTTCGATGTTTATTCAGTTGCACCGAGGCGACTTCTTGGCGGGCAAGTCGGATCGCGATGGCGGCATGCCTGTCACCACAGACCCAATGGCCAGAAACAAAAATGCCAGGCGCGATGCCTGGCATTTTTGTAACTCATCTGTCGCCTGAAGGCGAATCAGAATGGCAGTTTCATGCCCGGTGGCAGTTGCATGCCGGCAGTCATGCTGCCCATTTTGTCCTGGCTGTTGGCTTCGATCTTGCGCACGGCATCGTTGACCGCGGATGCGATGACCGCTTCCAGCATTTCCTTGTCGTCTTCGCTCATGCCTTCAACCAGGCTTGGATCGATGGTCACGCTCTTGACGTCATGACGACCGGTCATCACCACGGTGACCATATCGCCACCGGCCTTACCGGTGACTTCGGCGTTGGCCAGTTCTTCCTGCATCTTGGCCATTTTTTCCTGCATCTGCTGCGCCTGCTTCATCAGGCCGGCCATGCCACCTTTCATCATGGTAATCACCTCAAAAGTACTTGGATTAAAACAGCGCCCGGCCCATGCGGCCGGGCGCCTTCAGTTATTAGCCCTGAGTGACCAAGGCGTCGACAGGTTCAATAGTATCGTTACGGACGACCGCACCGAACTGCTGCATCATTTGCTGGATGAACGGATCACCGTGGATCGATTCCTCTGCCTCGCGCTGACGGTTGGCGCGGCGGCGCGAAGCCGCTTGTGCCGGGGTTTCCTGCTCGGGCTTGATCAGCTCGATGCTCAGGGTCAGCGTGCGCTGGTGATACTGGTTAAGCGCATCGTTCAAGCGCCGCTGCTGAGTGGCGTTGAACAAGGCACTGTGGGCCGGGTCCAGGTGCATCAGCCAATTGTCGCCATCCACCGCGATCAGCGTGCAGTTGGCGGCGATGCTGCCGGTCATGCCGGAGATCGGCAATTTCGGAAACAGCTGCAGCCATTGCAGGGCCAGACCGGTGGCCGGCATTGCCGCGGGCTCAGGCTCGGGCTCCGGAGCCGGGTCGGCGGCATGCTCGCTGGCCAGCTCGTCGAGGTAACTGTAGGCCGAATCCATGTCCGGCTCGATGTAATCCTCGTCCAGCGGCGGCTCGTCATCCAGGTCCATGCCTGGCGTCGCGGCATCGACGTCGGCCACCGAAGGTTCCGGGATCGGCGCGGCGGCCCACTCCGGGGCGTCCGGCACCACGCTGTCCGGCGCCGGCAACGGCATCGGCGGTAATTCGGGTTGTTCGCTGGCGGTTTCCAGCACCGGCTCCACCGCCGGCTGCTGAACGGGCACGGGCTCGACCGGGTCGTTCCACGGCAGGTCGACAACTTCTTCGACCACGACCGCTTCAACCATAGGCACAGGCGCAGGTTCTGGCACAACGACCGGCGCTACCGGTTCCGGTGCAGGCGCTGGAGCCGCCACTGACGCAGCCGCTATCGGTGCAACGGCCGCAGCAACTACCGGCGCAACTACCGGCGCGGCAGCCACTGAGTTTGCGGAATCAACTGTGGCCTGGCTGATCCCCACTGGCTTTAGCGGTTGCCTCGGGGCATCCGCGGTGTCTGCGGGCCGGAACGCCAGCATCCGCAGCAGCACCATTTCAAAACCGCCCCGGGGATCCGGCGCCAGCGGCAGGTCGCGGCGGCCGATCAGGCCCATCTGGTAGTAGAACTGCACGTCTTCAGCCGGCAACGCCTGGGCCAGCGCCAGCACGCGATCACGGTCGCCGTGACCGTTATCGACGCCTTCCGGCAAGGCCTGGGCGATGGCAACGCGGTGCAGCACATTGAGAATTTCCGAAAGCACGCCGTTCCAGTCCGGGCCTTGCTCGGCCAGGTGGCGGACAGCTTCGAGCAACGCCTTGGCATCACCTTCGATCAGCGCATGCAGGACGTCGTAGACCTGCCCGTGATCGAGGGTCCCGAGCATCGCCCGCACGTCGGCGGCCATGACCTTGCCCTCTCCGAAGGCAATCGCCTGGTCGGTCAGGCTCATGGCATCACGCATCGACCCATCGGCGGCGCGGCCCAGCAGCCACAGCGCATCGTCTTCGAACGGCACGTTCTCGACACCCAGCACGTGGGTCAAGTGCTCGACCACGCGTTCCGGCGTCATGTTCTTCAGGGAGAACTGCAGGCACCGCGACAGAATCGTTGCAGGAAGTTTCTGCGGGTCGGTGGTGGCCAGGATGAACTTGACGTAGGGTGGTGGCTCCTCGAGGGTTTTGAGCAGCGCGTTAAAGGAATGACTGGAGAGCATGTGCACTTCGTCGATCAGGTAGACCTTGAAGCGCCCACGGCTCGGGGCGTACTGCACGTTGTCGAGCAACTCGCGGGTGTCTTCGACCTTGGTACGGCTCGCGGCGTCGATCTCGATCAGGTCGACAAAGCGGCCTTCGTCGATCTCGCGGCACACCGAGCATTCGCCACAGGGGGTCGAAGTGATACCTGTTTCGCAGTTAAGGCATTTGGCAATGATCCGCGCGATGGTGGTCTTGCCGACCCCCCGGGTACCGGTAAACAGGTACGCGTGGTGCAGGCGCTGGCTGTCCAAGGCATTGATCAGAGCCTTGAGCACATGGGTCTGGCCGACCATTTCGCGGAACGAGCGCGGACGCCATTTACGTGCAAGAACCTGATAACTCATCGAAAACCGTCGCAGCGAAGGAAGCAGAAGCGGCTAATGCTAGCGGAGCAAGGCACAAATTGCATCCGGTGCGCTCGTGTATTATGGCCAAGCTGCACATCGGGGACATTTAACGGAGTGTTTATGCGGCTGGCCTTGGGGGCATTGCTGTTGATCAGCCTGGACGGCATGGCCGCGCAAACGCCGCTACGCTTCGTGATACCCGACAGCTGGACCATGCCCATGGTGCAACTTGAACAGGACAAACCGACCCAGGGCATCCTGTATGACATGATGCTCAGCCTCGCGACCCAGGTCGGCGTACCGGCCGAATTCCATGTATTGCCCCGCGGGCGGGTGCAAAACGCCATGGAGCAAGGCGAGATCGATGTCCGCTGTTATGCCGCGCAATCATGGCTGCCTCATCAGTCCGGCGACTACCTCTGGAGCATCCCGCTCTTTACCCAGCCCGACCTGTTGATCACACAGAATGCGCGCCCCACCGCTGTGAACCCGGCGGATTTACCAGATCAGTCCATCGGCACCGTGCTGGCCTACAGCTACCCGACCCTGCAACCGCTGTTCGACACCGATCAGCTGCATCGCGACGACGCACGCAATCAGGAACTGGTGCTGGAAAAACTCCTCGCCGGCCGCAACCGCTATGCCGTCAGCAATCAATGGAGCCTTGACTGGTTCAATCAGCGCCTGCTGCCGGACCAACAACTGCACAGCGTGGCAGTACTGCAGGAGCAGAATCTCGGCTGCTACGTGCGCAACGACCCGCAAGTGCCGGTGCAGCGCATTTTACGCACCCTGGTGCGGATGAAGATGTCCGGGGAGATCGATGCGATAGTTCGGCTGTATATCGGTGGCGAGCCTGCAGCTGTCGATAAATCGGAAACGACAAAAAACCGCCCCGGACAAGATCCTGGCAGCTAGCAAAAGTCTGTTTTCAGATAAATAACGCGAGAGAACACTCGCGTGGCGTTAAGGTGGTAACCCTACCAGCCACACCCCGGCACACAATGTCACCGCTGCGGCTGCTCCCTTCCAGGCCTGACCGGGTTCACGGCTGATCGTTGCGGGGGGACCGATAGGGTCACCATAACGACGCTCACCTGTCGGCGAGCCGCGCCATTGTACCTATCTGAGACGAAGTTACAACCGTTCGGGGATATTAAAAAACATGAGCTGCTTCAAGGACATGCGCTGGCCTTAAAAGATCGCAGCCTGCGGCAGCTCCTACATGGATCGGCGTACACCTGTAGGAGCTGCCGCAGGCTGCGATCTTTTGATCCTATTGCGCCAACACCTCATCCGCCCGGCCGCCCTCCTGCTGAATCACCAGATGAATAAAGTGCAGCTTGGCAATGACGGCGGGCGGCAGGACAAACGGGTAGAAATCCGGCTGCCCCATGCTGCGCGATAGCTCGTTGAGCATGCCGGCCAGTTCGATCCACGCATTGACGAACGACAGAAATGCCGCGCCATCGGGATGCTGCGGATCATAGAGGGTATCCAACGGAAACGGCTGATAGTCGAAGTCCATGTCCCGGGCGCTCATGCCCAAGCCCAGCGCGGTGTCCACCGCATCCATCATGTGCAGGTAATGCGCCCAGGTTTCGGCCCAGTCTTCCCACGGGTGCATGGTGGCGTAGGCGCTGACGTAGTGCTGCTGCCAGTCAAGCGGCGCGCTCTGCTGATAATGTCGCTCAAGGGCTTCGGCATAGCTGGCGCGCTCATCGCCGAACAATCCGCGAAAAGACTCAAGCCACTGGCTATTGGCGATCAATCGACCCCAGTAGTAATGCCCGACTTCATGACGAAAATGCCCGAGCAAGGTGCGATAGGGTTCGTGCATTTGCACCCGCACCTGCTCGCGGTGGGCGTCGTCGGCTTCCTTGATATCGAGGGTGACCAGGCCGTTGGCGTGTCCGGTGGTCGGCGGTCTGCCTTCGAGGTCCACGCCGATGAAATCGAAGGCGAGGCCCGTGTCTTCATCGACGGTTTTGGGAATCACCTGCAACCCCAGGCTGAGCAGTTGCGCGACCAGACGCCGCTTGGCGGTTTCCACCTTGCGCCAGCGCTCGTGGTTGTCGGCTATCGACAGATCAGGAATGGTGCGATTGAGGCTGCAGGCAATGCACAAGACGTCATGGTCATTGGCTGGCAGCAACCAATTGCAGGCTGCCGGGGAGTCGAGGTTGGCGCAGCGTCGAAACAGGCCAGCCTCGGGATCGACATCAAGCAGCCAGGTGCCCGCCTGCACACCCGGCTGCAGCGCAGACAGGCGACTCTGCTCCGGCTGATAACCCAACGCCGCCGAACAGGCCAGGCACTGACTGTTGCGAAAAAACAGCGACTGTCCGCAGCGACAGGACCAGACCTTGCTGTTGCGCGAATTTTCGGCCATGAACGGCGCGGCAATGCGCGAGCTGAGCTGCTCGAAGAAAGGGTACATGGTGATCTCTCCCTGGGGCTTGCAGAGACTAGATCATTCCCGAGAGATGATCGTTCCCATGCTTTTTGTTGGAAAAATCAAAAGATCGCAGCCTGCGGCAGCTCCTACAGAGAAATGCGTTCTCCTGTAGGAGCTGCCGCAGGCTGCGATCTTGGGCGTCAAACCTGAATACCGTGACCTTTCAAGAATGCCACAAACGCCTCTTCATCCAGCACCTTCAGCCCCAACTCATTAGCCTTGGCCAACTTCGACCCGGCGCCAGGACCTGCGACCACGCAATGGGTCTTGGCCGACACCGAGCCCGCTACCTTGGCGCCCAGGCTTTCAAGTTTGTCCTTGGCCACATCGCGACTCATCAGCTCAAGCGAACCGGTCAGCACCCAGGTCTGACCGGCCAGCGGCAAGCCTTCGACGACCTTCTTCTCGCTCTGCCAGTGCATGCCGAAATCGGCCAGTTGCTTCTCGGCCGCTTCGGCCAATTGGCGATTTTCTTCGTCCGCAAAAAACTCGCGCACCGAATTGGCCTGTTTTTCCGGCAGCGCCTGGCGCATATCCAGCCAGTCAGCAGCAATCACCGCCTGCAGCGAGCCGAATTTGTCCGCCAGTTTCTGCGCCCCGCCTGGCCCGACCAAGGGGATATGCAGCTTGTCGAGGAAACCACCCAATGTGGTGCTCGCCGAAAACCCGGCACCCAACTCGCCCTGATCCTGAATCTGCATGCCATGCCTGAGCAAATCAGCGATCACCTGCTGGTTATGCGCGTCCTCGAAGAAGCTGTGGATCTCGTACGCGACTTCCAGCCCGACATCCGGCAAGTACGTCAGCACCTGCGGCAAGGCCTGTTGCACCCGCTCCAGCGAACCCAGGGAGCGGGCCAGAACCTTGGCCGTCTCTTCGCCGACATCGGGAATCCCGAGGGCGTAGATGAACCGCGCCAGGCCGGGTTTCTTGCTGTCTTCGATGGCGCCGAGCAGGTTCTTGCTCGACAGCTCGGCAAAGCCTTCCAGGTCTACGATCTGCTCGAAGGCCAGGGCGTACAGATCGGCCGGCGAACTCACCAGGCCTTCGTCGACCAGTTGCTCGACGCTCTTCTCACCCAGGCCTTCGATGTCCATGGCACGACGGGAAACGAAGTGAATGATGGCCTGCTTGAGTTGCGCGCCGCAGGCCAGACGACCGACGCAGCGATACACCGCGCCTTCGCTGACCGTCTCGCGGCCCTTGCTGCGCTTGATCAATTGCGTGCGTTCGACATGGGAGCCGCACACCGGGCACTGCTCGGGAATCTGCACCGGCCGGGCGTTTTCCGGACGACGCTCCATGACCACTTGCACCACCTGCGGAATCACGTCACCGGCGCGACGGATGATCACCGTGTCGCCGATCATCAGGCCCAGACGCGCGACTTCGTCCATGTTGTGCAACGTGGCGTTGGCCACCGTGACACCCGCGACCTTGACCGGTTTCAAGCGCGCCACCGGCGTCACCGCCCCGGTGCGACCGACCTGGAATTCCACATCGAGCAGCTCAGTGAGTTCTTCCATTGCCGGGAATTTGTGAGCGATGGCCCAACGCGGCTCACGGGCGCGAAAACCCAGTTCGCGCTGGGAGGCAATGCTGTTGACCTTGAACACCACGCCGTCGATTTCATACGGCAGTGCGCTGCGTCGCTCACCGATATCGCGGTAGTAATCCAGGCATTCAGCGATGCCGTTGGCCAGCTTCAGTTCGTGGCTGACCGGCATACCCCAGGCTTGCAATTGCTTGAGGTTGCCGATGTGGGAATCGGCGATATCGGCAGACACCTGGCCGATACCGTAGCAGCAGAATTCCAATGGGCGTTTGGCGGTAATCTTCGAATCCAGCTGGCGCAAACTGCCCGCCGCTGCGTTGCGCGGGTTGGCGAAGGTCTTGCCGTCGACTTCCAGTTGCGTGGCGTTGAGCCGTTCGAAACCGGCCTTGGACATGAACACTTCGCCGCGCACTTCCAGGGTCGCCGGCCAACCGGTGCCGTGCAGCTTGAGCGGGATATTGCGCACGGTGCGCACGTTGACGCTGATGTCTTCGCCAGTGGTGCCATCGCCGCGGGTCGCGCCGCGCACCAGTACGCCGTCCTGATACAGCAGGCTGACGGCCAGGCCATCGAGCTTGGGTTCGCAACTGTACTCGACTGTCGCGCCGCCACCGAACAGGTCGCCCGCTGGCAAATCCAGGCCCTCGGTCACGCGGCGATCGAACTCGCGCATGTCGGTTTCTTCGAAGGCGTTGCCGAGGCTGAGCATCGGCACTTCATGACGCACCTGGGTAAACGCCGACAGCGCCGCGCTGCCCACTCGCTGGGTTGGCGAATCGCTGGTGATCAGTTCGGGATTGGCCGCTTCCAGCGCCTTGAGCTCGTTGAACAAGCGGTCGTATTCGGCGTCCGGAATGCTCGGCTCGTCGAGCACGTGGTAGCGATAATTGTGCTGATCCAGCTCAGCGCGCAGCTCTAAAATGCGGTTCTTGGCGGCGGTCATGGGTGTTCTCTCATAAAGCAAAAGAGCAGCCGAGGCTGCTCCTATTTAATCTAATCAGGTTCAAGAGATCGCAGCCTCGTTTCACTCGACAGCTCCTACACAGCTCCTACGGCAAATCGCAATCCTGTAGGAGCTGTCGAGTGAAACGAGGCTGCGATCTGTTGCTTTTATCGTTTCTGGGTCAGGGCACGGCGCTCGAATTCGACGATGCGCTGACGGTAGTGTTCGATCGTCTGGGCGGTCAGTACGCTGCGCTGGTCGTCCTTCAGTTCGCCGTTGAGCTCCTGGGACAATTTGCGCGCCGCTGCCACCATCACATCGAAGGCTTGCTTCGGATGACGCGGGCCTGGCAGACCCAGGAAGAAGCTCACCGCCGGGGTGCTGAAGTGGTCGATGTCGTCCAGGTCGAATACGCCCGGTTTGACCGCGTTAGCCATGGAAAACAGCACCTCGCCGTTGCCTGCCATGCTTTCGTGACGATGGAAAATATCCATCTCGCCGAAACGCAGGCCGCTCTCCAGAATGTTCTGCAACAGCGCCGGGCCCTTGAAGCCGGCAGCGTCGCGGCAGATCACGCTGATCACCAGCACTTCTTCAGCTTGCGGTTGTTCTTTGCCGTTGACCGAAGGCGAAGCCTTGGTGTCATCCGGGAAGTCGTCGTCACGGCTGCTGAAGCCCGGGCCGCCGTCCAGATCCAGGCTGAGGTTCATGTCGCCCTGGGAAGGCTCGCTGTGGCCACGCTTGCCGCGCTTGGAGCCCGACTCGCGAGGCTCGCGGGCCGGCATGCTCACCGACGGCAGATCCTGCTCGTCCAGTTGCGGCTCTTTATGCGTGTCCAGCACGCGCGGCGGGCCCAGCAGCTCGGCGCTGGCACTGCTGTCCTCGTCCGGCAGATTGGACAGACTTCGATCAAGACGGAACTTCAGTTTTCCCTTGCCGCCGCGCATACGGCGCCAGCCATCGAAAAGAATACCGGCAATGACAATAATGCCGATGACGATCAGCCACTCGCGCAGACCGATTTCCATGTAATCCCGTGCCTCTATGAAAAATGCTGAAAAATAAGGGGTTTACAACCTGCAAACCGCTTTAAAACGTGGCGCCAACTCTATGTTCTGACAGGCGTTTTGCCCACGTATACGAAAAATTGACATTAAACTAGCACGACCAAAGGCAACTTTACACCGTCTACCACGTTGGCTAGCGCGAATATGTCGATTGGCCAGCAAGTCGAAGCAAGGAAAAGAGTCCTACATACCGTAAACACCCTTTTCTACAACCACGACTCAGGCATCCACCATCGCCATCGCCTCCTCGACATCCACGGCCACCAGACGTGAACAACCGGGTTCGTGCATCGTCACACCCATCAGTTGTTCGGCCATTTCCATGGCGATCTTGTTGTGGGTGATGTAGATGAACTGCACTGTCTGTGACATCTCTTTTACCAACCGCGCGTAGCGTCCAACGTTAGCGTCATCCAGTGGCGCGTCAACCTCATCGAGCATGCAGAACGGCGCCGGGTTCAACTTGAAGATCGCAAAAACCAGGGCCAATGCGGTCAGGGCTTTTTCGCCGCCGGAGAGCAAATGGATGGTGCTGTTCTTCTTTCCTGGCGGCTGCGCCATGATTGTTACCCCTGTATCGAGTAGATCTTCGCCCGTCAGTTCCAAATACGCGCGGCCTCCACCGAAAACTTTTGGGAAAAGCGCCTGTAAACCGCCATTGATCTGATCAAAGGTATCCTTGAAACGGTTACGGGTTTCCTTGTCGATCTTGCGAATCACGTTCTCAAGGGTATCGAGCGCTTCCACCAGATCGTCGTTCTGGGCATCCAGATAACGTTTACGTTCCGATTGCTGCTGGTACTCATCGATGGCCGCCAGGTTGATCGCGCCCAGACGCTGGATCCTCGCAGCGATGCGCTCGAGTTCTTCCTCGGCATCCTTCTCGCTGGCCTCGGCAGTCAAAGTCGCGAGTACGCCGTGGAGATCGTAGCCGTCTTCCAGCAATTGGTCCTGCAAGGTCTTGCGGCGCACGCTCAGGGCTTGCCATTCCATGCGCTGGGTTTCGAGCTGGCTGCGAATCAACTGGGATTGTTGTTCGGCCTGGCTGCGGCGTTTCTCGGCGTCGCGCAGTTCGCGGTCGGCGTCTTCGAGGGCGATCTGCGCGGTCTTGAGTTCTTCGTCGACGGTCATGCGCTTGTCGAGCAACTCCTCGAGTTTCAGGCGCAGTTCTTCCAGTGGCGCTTCGCCCTCCTCCAGATTGAGGCTCAGTTGCTCGCGTTTTTCGGTCAGCCGCTCGGACTGCATCTCCAGACGCTCCAGCGCCTGGCGCGTGGAATCGTGCTGGGCCTTGAGCGAGCCCAGACGCACCGCCAACTGATGGGCGTGATCCTTGTGCTGCCGGGCTTCCTGGCGCACCCGGTCCAGGCGTTCGCGCAGGCTGTCGCGCTGGGCCAGCAGCAACTCACGCTGCTCGGTGTCCAGCGCCATGCTGTCGAGGGCTTCCTGCAATTGCAGGCGCGCTTCACCGATGTTCTCGTGTTCCAGGGCCCGCTGCTCGTCCAGCTCGGTGAGCTCTTCGTCGAGGCGGGTACGCCGCAGGGTCAACTGTTCGGCCTTGGCCTTGCCGGCGGAAAGTTGAGCCTTCAATTCACCTTGCTGACGGGCTTCGTCCTGCAGCAAACGGCGCAAATGTTCGCGACCGTTTTCCTGCTGACGCTGCTGCGCCCTGAGATTTTGCAGTTGGGTTTCCAAGGTTTCGACCGCGGCTTCGCGCTCCTCACGCTCAAGACCCAATTGCTGGATTTCCTGACCGCGAGCGAGCACGCCGCTTTCGGCTTCACTGGCCCGACGCACCCGCAGAAAATGCCGACCGACCCAGTAACCGTCACGGCTGATCAGGCTCTGCCCGGCGGCCAGTTGACCGCGCAAGGCCAAGGCCTGTTCGAGGCTGTCGACCGGCTTGACCTGCCCCAGCCACGGCGACAGATCGATCTGCGCCTCGACCTTGTCCAGCAAGCTGCCCGGAACTCGCATACCATCGCTGGCCGGGCTGAGCAAACGCAAATCGCCTTGGGAGAACCCGGACAGATCGAAATCGTTGAAATCGTCCACCAGCACCGCTTGCAGGTCGGCACCAAGCACGGTTTCCACCGCCAGCTCCCAACCGGCTTCAACTTTCAGGCCCTCGGCCAGGCGCGGGCGATCGGCCAGATGTTGGTCGCGAAGCCATTCGGCGGTGCCGGTGCCCGGATCGAGCGCGGCTTGCTGCAAGGCTTCGAGTGAAGCCAGTCGACCGTTGAGCCGCTGCAAATCGCCCTGGGCCTGCTGTTGCGCCGTCAGAGCCAGCTGCAGCTCCTGACGCAATTGTTCAAGCTTTTCGACCTGAGCTTCTTCGCTGGTCTGCAAATCCTCAAGGGTCGCTTCGGATTCGGCGAGCTGCTCGCTGAGTTCCATGATCGCCGCGTCTTCCGGGTCCGCCGAGAGCAAGGCGCGTTCTTCGCCAAGACGCTTCTGGCGATCGGCCAGGCGCTCCAGGCTGGTTTCCAGCTGCTGGATCCGCGACTGCTGCACTTCGGCCTGACGACGCGGCTCGGCGGCGGTGAGATTGAACGTATCCCACTGCTCCTGCCAGCCATGCATGGTGGTCTCGGATTCTTCCAGCGCGGCAGCGGCCTCTTCGGCGGCGGYGCTGGTGACTTCCTGCTCCGGGGTGAGCATGTCCAGCTCTTCGCCGAGGGTCAGCAGCAGCGTGCGGTCGTGGCCCAGGTGAGATTCGGTTTCCAGGCGCGCGCGCTCGGCTTCTTTCAGGTCGTCCTGCAACTGGCGCAAACGCTGCTGACCGTGCTGGATGCTCTGCTCGACCCGGGCGATGTCACCACCGACCGAGTAGAAGCGCCCCTGCACCAGGTTGAAGCGTTCCGACAGGTCGTGGTGGCCGTCACGCAGGCGCTCGATGCTTGCGTCGGCATTGCGCTGTTCGGCCACCAGGGCTTCGAAAGAAACTTCCTGGTTGCCGATGATCGCTTCACGCTGGCCGACCTGATCGTTCAGCGCCTGCCAGCGCAGGGCCGATAATTGGGCCTTGAGCTGACGTTCCTCGCCCTTGTATTCCTGATACTTCTTCGCCGCCTCGGCCTGGCGGTGCAAGCGTTCGAGTTGACGCTCAAGCTCTTCGCGCAGGTCGGTCAGGCGCTCCAGGTTTTCGTGGGTGCGGCGAATGCGGTTTTCCGTCTCGCGCCGGCGCTCCTTGTACTTGGAGATGCCCGCGGCTTCTTCGATGAAGTTACGCAGGTCTTCGGGCTTGGACTCGATCAGCTTGGAGATCATCCCCTGCTCGATGATCGAGTAGCTGCGCGGGCCAAGACCGGTGCCGAGGAAGATGTCGGTGATGTCGCGGCGCCGGCATTTGGTGCCGTTGAGGTAATAGGTGGTCTGGCTGTCGCGGGTCACTTTGCGGCGAATGGAAATTTCCGCATAGGCGGCGTACTCACCGAGCAATGTGCCGTCGGAGTTATCGAACACCAGTTCGATGCTCGCCTGGCTCACCGGTTTGCGGCTGGTCGAGCCGTTGAAGATGACGTCGGTCATCGACTCGCCGCGCAGGTTCTTCGCCGAACTCTCGCCCATCACCCAGCGCACGGCGTCGATGATGTTCGATTTGCCGCAGCCATTGGGCCCGACCACCGCCGCCATGTTACTGGGGAAGTTCACCGTGGTCGGGTCGACGAAGGACTTGAACCCCGCCAGTTTGATGCACTTGAGCCGCACGCTCAGGCGTCCGTCAGGGCAGAAACCACCAGATCGCAACTGCGCTGGGCATAAGCCGTCAGCACTTCGCGGATCTGCGGAAAGTCACGGGCCAGCACGGCAGCGAGCAAGCGTTCGAACAGCTCGAGGAATTCGCTCATCGACGCTTTGCGCTGGTCCAGCGCGAGGAAATACGCACGGCTCATGGCCGGCTGCAGATTCTCGACTGTCTCCTGCAAGTACGGGTTGTTGGCGAACGGATACGCGGCGCGCATCACATTGAAGCTGTCGTCGACGAAGGTGCGGATGTCCTGACGCTCGTAGCTGGCAGTCAGGCGCTGCTGGATCTGCACGAACGGCGCCATGTCGGCCCGGATTTTCCAGCCACTGGCCACCGAGTTACCGAGCAGGATGTAGAGCTCGCTCATCAATGTGCACAGGCTCTGCACCTTGTGCGGCGTGAGTTCGGTAACGTGGGCGCCACGTCGCGGCAGGATCGCGATCAGGTGCCGACGTTCGAGGATCAGCAAGGCCTCGCGAACCGAACCACGGCTGACATTGAGGGCCAGCGTGACTTTCTGTTCCTGGATGCGCTCCCCGGGCTTCATTTCGCCGCGAATGATACGTTCGGCGAGGTGGTGAGCGATTTGCTCGGCGAGGCTGTCCGGCGCCTTGAACGTCATGGTTGTCCTTCAAACTCTTCGATCTGTACAAGCGGCGCAGTGTAGCGCAATTGCTGCATCAGGGCGGAGTGCCCGCCCGGTGGTTTTTGGCACGATTCAAGCAAAAAAGCAGGCTATCGAACCAACGACAATAATTAAGGAACAGGTGGTTAATCGACAAATTGCAATTTCCTGACCTTTAAGTCAGAAATTCATTGACCGAAAAGTCAGACCTGCTAAATTCAGTTCCTATCGGTTAACAACAATAATGAGTCTGCGAGGCCTTCCGTGATCCAGTTTTTACTAAACCAGGAACTCCGTAGCGAGCACGCCCTGGACCCGAACCTGACCGTGCTCAATTATCTGCGCGACCATGTGGGCAAACCCGGCACCAAAGAAGGCTGCGCCAGCGGTGACTGCGGCGCCTGCACCGTGGTGGTCGGCGAGTTGCAGACCGATGATGACGGCCGCGAACACATTCGCTATCGCAGCCTCAACTCGTGCCTGACGTTCGTTTCGTCCCTGCACGGCAAACAGCTCATCAGCGTTGAAGACCTCAAGCACAAAGGTGAACTGCACAGCGTGCAGAAAGCCATGGTCGAGTGCCACGGCTCGCAATGCGGCTTCTGCACCCCAGGCTTCGTGATGTCGCTGTTTGCCCTGCAAAAGAACAGCGATGCGCCGGATCATGCCAAGGCCCACGAAGCACTGGCCGGCAATCTGTGCCGCTGCACCGGCTACCGGCCGATCCTGGAAGCCGCCGAGCAGTCCTGCTGCGGCAAGCAGCCGGACCAGTTCGACATCCGTGAGGCCGACACCATCGCACGCCTGAAAGCCATTGCCCCGACCGATATCGGCGAACTCAACAGCGGCGACAAACGCTGCCTGGTGCCGCTGACCGTGGCCGACCTGGCCGACCTCTACGACGCTTATCCACAGGCCCGCCTGCTGGCCGGCGGTACCGACCTGGCGCTGGAAGTCACGCAGTTCCACCGCACCCTGCCGGTGATGATCTACGTTGGCAACGTCGCCGAGATGAAGCGCATCGAACGTTTTGACGATCGCCTGGAAATCGGCGCCGCCACCGCCCTTTCCGATTGCTACGAGGCCTTGAACGCCGAGTACCCGGACTTCGGTGAATTACTGCACCGCTTCGCGTCGTTGCAGATTCGCAACCAGGGCACCCTGGGCGGCAACATCGGCAACGCTTCGCCGATTGGTGACTCGCCGCCCCTGCTGATCGCCCTCGGCGCGCAAATCGTGCTGTGCAAAGGCGAAACTCGCCGCACTCTGCCGCTGGAAGATTACTTCATTGATTACCGCGTCACTGCGCGCCAGGAAAGCGAGTTCATCGAGAAGATCATCGTGCCGCGCGCCAGCGTCGAAAAACTGTTCCGCGCCTACAAGATCTCCAAGCGTCTGGACGACGACATTTCTGCCGTGTGTGCAGCCTTCAACATTCGCCTGGAGAACGGCGTGGTCGCTGAAGCCCGCGTCGCCTTCGGCGGCATGGCCGCCATCCCGAAACGCGCCGCTGCATGCGAAGCCGCGTTGCTCGGTGCGCCATTCAACAACGCCACCATCGAGCGGGCCTGCGCTGCCTTGGGCGAAGACTTCACGCCGCTCTCGGACTTCCGCGCCAGCAAGGAATACCGCCTGCTCAGCGCGCAGAACCTGCTGCGCAAATACTTCATTGAACTGCAAACACCGCACATCGAGACTCGGGTGACCGCTTATGTCTAATCATCACGCCGTAGAGAAGACCCAAGCCGAACTGGCTGAACTGTTCGCCAAGGACCTGACCACCGGTGTCGGCCGCAGCGTCAAGCACGACAGCGCCGCCAAGCATGTGGCTGGCGAAGCGCAGTACATCGACGATCGCCTGGAGTTTCCGAACCAGTTGCACGTTTATGCGCGCATGTCGGACCGCGCCCACGCCCGGATCATCAGTATCGACACCGCCCCCTGCTACGCCTTCGAAGGCGTGCGCATCGCCATCACCCACAAAGACGTGCCAGGCCTGAAGGACATCGGTCCGTTGCTGCCGGGCGATCCTCTGCTGGCCATCGACACCGTGCAATTCGTCGGTCAACCGGTGATCGCCGTGGCAGCGAAAGACCTGGAAACCGCGCGCAAGGCGGCCATGGCCGCGATCATCGAATACGAAGACCTGGAACCTGTGCTGGACGTGGTCGAAGCCCTGCGCAAACGCCACTTCGTACTCGACAGCCATACCCACAAACGCGGCGATTCAGCCACGGCGCTGGCCACCGCCGAGCACCGCATCCAGGGCACCTTGCACATCGGCGGCCAGGAACACTTCTACCTGGAAACCCAGATCTCTTCGGTGATGCCGACCGAAGACGGCGGCATGATCGTCTACTGCTCCACGCAAAACCCCACCGAAGTGCAGAAGCTGGTGGCCGAAGTGCTGGACGTGTCGATGAACAAGATCGTCGTCGACATGCGCCGCATGGGCGGCGGTTTCGGCGGCAAGGAAACCCAGGCGGCGAGCCCGGCGTGCCTGTGCGCGGTGATTGCTCACCTCACCGGCCAGCCGACCAAGATGCGCCTGCCGCGGGTCGAAGACATGCTGATGACCGGCAAGCGTCACCCGTTCTATGTCGAGTACGACGTCGGCTTCGACAGCACCGGCCGCCTGCACGGCATCAACCTGGAACTGGCCGGCAACTGCGGTTGCTCGCCTGACCTGTCGGCGTCGATCGTCGACCGGGCGATGTTCCACTCGGACAACTCGTACTACCTGGGCGATGCGACCATCAACGGTCACCGCTGCAAGACCAACACCGCGTCGAACACCGCCTACCGTGGTTTCGGCGGCCCGCAAGGCATGGTCGCCATCGAAGAAGTGATGGACGCCATTTCCCGCCATCTGGCCCTTGATCCGTTGGCAGTGCGCAAGGCCAACTACTACGGCAAGACCGAGCGCAACGTCACCCATTACTACCAGACCGTCGAGCACAACATGCTCGAAGAGATGACCGCGGAACTTGAAGAAAGCAGCCAGTACGCGGAGCGTCGCGAAGCGATCCGTCGCTACAACGCCAACAGCCCGATCCTGAAAAAAGGCCTGGCGCTGACCCCGGTGAAATTCGGTATTTCCTTCACCGCGAGTTTCCTCAACCAGGCAGGTGCCTTGGTGCACGTCTACACCGACGGCAGCATCCACCTCAACCATGGCGGCACCGAAATGGGCCAGGGCCTGAACACCAAGGTCGCGCAGGTCGTGGCCGAAGTGTTCCAGGTGGAAATGGACCGCGTACAGATCACCGCGACCAACACCGACAAGGTGCCGAACACCTCGCCGACCGCCGCTTCCAGTGGTGCCGACCTAAACGGCAAGGCTGCACAGAACGCGGCTGAAACCATCAAGAAACGCCTGGTGGAATTCGCCGCGCGCCAATACAAGGTCAGCGAAGAAGACGTGGTATTCCACAACGGCCACGTGCGGGTCCGCGATCACATCCTGACCTTCGAAGCACTGATTCAGCAGGCGTATTTCGCCCAGGTGTCGCTGTCGAGCACCGGTTTCTACAAGACCCCGAAAATCTACTACGACCGCAGCCAGGCCCGTGGTCGTCCGTTCTACTACTTCGCCTTTGGCGCCGCCTGCTGCGAAGTGCTGGTCGACACCCTGACCGGCGAATACAGGATGCTGCGCACCGACATCCTCCACGACGTCGGCGCCTCGCTTAACCCGGCCATCGACATCGGTCAGGTCGAGGGCGGATTCATCCAGGGCATGGGCTGGCTGACCATGGAAGAGCTGGTGTGGAACAACAAGGGCAAGCTGATGACCAACGGCCCGGCCAGCTACAAGATCCCGACCGCGGCGGACATGCCGCTGGACCTGCGCGTCAAGCTGGTGGAAAACCGCAAGAACCCGGAAGACACAGTGTTCCATTCCAAGGCCGTGGGCGAGCCGCCGTTCATGCTCGGCATTGCCTCCTGGTGTGCGATCAAGGACGCCGTGGCGAGCCTGGGCGATTACAAGCATCAACCGAAAATCGACGCACCGGCGACTCCGGAGCGGGTGTTGTGGGGTTGTGAGCAGATGCGCCAGCTGAAGGCAGCGAAGGCTGTCGAAGCCCAGACCGAGTTGGCTTCGCTCTAAGACCGAGGTGCGGCTATCGCGAGCAAGCTCGCTCCCACAGGGTTATGTGCTGACTGTTGGACCTGTACAAATCCAATGTGGGAGCGAGCTTGCTCGCGATGGCGGACTAACAGACACACAGATGTCGAGGTGAACATGTACAACTGGATCGACGCCCTCGCCGACCTGCAAAACCGGGGTGAGCCCTGCGTGCTGGTGACCATCATCGAAGAGCTCGGCTCGACGCCGCGCAACGCTGGCTCGAAGATGGTCATCAGCGCGAACCAGAGCTTCGACACCATCGGTGGCGGGCACCTGGAATACAAGGCCATGAAGATCGCCCGCGAGATGCTCGCCAGTGGCAAGCAGGACACGCATCTGGAGCGCTTCAGCCTCGGTGCCAGCCTCGGCCAGTGCTGCGGTGGTGCAACCGTTTTGCTGTTCGAACCGATGGGCCAGGTTCAAGCGCAGATCGCCGTGTTCGGTGCTGGCCACGTCGGCCGCGCCCTCGTTCCGCTGCTGGCCAGTCTGCCTTGCCGGGTGCGCTGGATCGACTCGCGGGAGGAGGAATTCCCCGAGCATATCCCCCACGGTGTGCGCAAGATCGTCAGCGAAGAACCGGTGGATGAAATCGATGACCTGCCCGCCGGCAGCTACTGCATCGTGATGACCCACAACCATCAACTCGACCTCGAACTGACCGCTGCGATCCTCAAGCGCAACGACTTCGCCTACTTCGGCCTGATCGGTTCGAAGACCAAACGGGTGAAGTTCGAACATCGCCTGCGCGACCGCGGTTTCGACAACAGCGTCGTGCAACGCATGCGCTGCCCGATGGGCATCGGCGAAGTCAAAGGCAAGTTGCCTGTGGAAATCGCCATCTCCATCGCCGGTGAAATCATCGCCACCTATAACGCGAACTTCGGGCAGCACACCGCCAGCGCCGGATCGATTGCCAAACTGCTGCCTGCGTCACGCCGCAGCCAAGCCTCCAATTGAGAATCCCCATGCCACTGACTCGCAAAGCTTACCGCGCCGCCATCCTGCACAGCATCGCCGACCCCGCCATCGTTGGTATCGAAGCCTCCTACGAGTATTTCGAAGACGGCTTGCTGGTTGTGGATAACGGGCAGATCAGCGCCCTCGGCCACGCCAGCGAATTGCTGCCGACCCTGCCGGCTGACGTCGAAATCACCCACTATCAGGACGCACTGATCACTCCCGGCTTCATCGACACCCATATCCACCTACCGCAAACCGGCATGGTCGGCGCCTACGGCGAGCAATTGCTGGACTGGCTCAACACCTACACCTTCCCGTGCGAAAGCCAGTTCGCCAACAAGGCCCATGCCGATGAAGTCGCGGACATTTTCATCAAGGAACTGCTGCGCAACGGCACCACCACTGCGCTCGTATTCGGAAGCGTGCACCCGCAATCGGTGAACTCGTTCTTCGAAGCCGCCGAGCAACTGGACCTGCGGATGATCGCCGGCAAGGTGATGATGGACCGCAACGCCCCGGACTACCTGACCGACACCGCCGAATCCAGCTACGTCGAAAGCAAGGCGCTGATCGAGCGCTGGCACGGCAAGGGTCGCCTGCACTATGCAGTGACGCCACGCTTCGCACCGACCAGCACCCCGGAACAGCTGACTCTGGCCGGCCAGTTGCTGACCGAGTACCCGGATCTGTACATGCAGACCCACATCAGCGAAAACCTCAAGGAAATCGAGTGGGTCAAGGCGCTGTTCCCGGAGCGCAAGGGTTACCTGGACGTCTACGACCACTACCGGTTGCTCGGCGAGCGCTCGGTGTTCGCCCACGGCGTGCACCTGTGCGATGACGAATGCGCGCGACTGGCGGAGACCGGTTCGGCCATCTCGTTCTGCCCGACCTCGAACTTCTTCCTCGGCAGCGGCCTGTTCAACCTGCCGATGGCCGAGAAGCACAACCTCAATGTCGGCATCGGCACCGATGTCGGCGGCGGCACCAGTTTCTCGCTGCTGCAAACCCTCAACGAAGCCTACAAGGTCATGCAACTGCAAGGTGCACGCCTGAGTCCGTTCAAGTCGCTGTACCTGGCCACTCTCGGCGGCGCTCGTGCGCTGCGCCTGGAAGACAAGATCGGCACCCTGCAACCGGGCACCGACGCCGACTTCCTGGTGCTGGACTACAACGCCACACCGCTGCTGGGCTATCGCCTGAAGCAGGCCAATAACATCGCCGAGACGTTGTTTGTGTTGATGACTCTGGGGGATGACCGGACTGTTCAGCAGACCTATGCGGCGGGGAACCTGGTGCATCAGCGCTAAGGTTTTTCCGGGCATAAAAAAATCCCCCGCAATCGTCAGATTCCGGGGGATTTTTTTGATCCTCTGTAGGAGCGAGCTTGCTCGCGAAGAACGCAAGAGCGCCGCAGTAATTCAGGCACCCCGTGTTATCGTTCACGACCATCGTCGGAACGCCGCCCGGAGCAAGCTCGCTCCTACAGATCAGATTTTCGCGGTCGACCGCCCAGGCTTCTTGGTCTGCAGCAAATGCGAGAACACCGCATGCAGATCATCCGAAGCACTTTCCTCGTCGAGGTTGAGCTTGCTGTCGATGTGATCCATGTGATGCATCATCAGGTTCACCGCCAGTTCAGCGTCGCGCTTTTCGATGGCGTCGATCAGTTGGGTGTGCTCGTCGTAGGAGCAGTGAGAACGGTTGCCGCTTTCGTACTGGGCGATGATCAGCGACGTCTGGGACACCAGGCTGCGCTGGAAACTGATCAGCGGCGCGTTTTTCGCCGCTTCTGCCAGTTTCAGGTGGAATTCGCCCGACAGGCGGATGCCGGCACCACGGTCGCCACGGGAAAAGCTGTCGCGTTCGTCATTGACCATCTGGCGCAATTCGGCAATCTGCTCGGCGGTGGCGTGTTGCACCGCCAGCTCAGTGATCGCGCGCTCGACCAGACGCCGGGCCATGAACACCTGGCGCGCCTCTTCGACACTCGGACTGGCGACCACGGCGCCGCGATTCGGACGCAGCAGCACCACGCCTTCATGGGCCAGGCGCGACAAAGCGCGGCGAATGATGGTGCGGCTGACCCCGAAAATTTCCCCCAGCGCTTCTTCGCTCAACTTGGTGCCGGGCGCCAGGCGCTGTTCGAGGATGGCCTCGAAGATATGCGCGTAGACAATATCGTCCTGGGTACCGCTACGGCCGGCTTTGCCTGCTCGCGGTTGTTTCTTTAGGGGTTGCAACTGTTCGTTCATGGGCACTCGAGTCGGAAGAACTGCGGCGAATTGACGGTGACTGTATTACGGCACGGTGGGTCGCTGGCAAGTATCGCGTAAATAACATAGCGATTGTACACAATGGACGGTGGCAACACGACTGTACGGCTGAAAGTCGCCTCGGCTGTATCGCAACGTCTGGTTACTTTTGAGTTTAGGCTTTAACGCAGAATCCGCAGCCTGAACACGATCCCTGTAGGAGCTGCCGAAGGCTGCGATCTTTTGATT
>NZ_JBFUID010000029.1:0-72964 GCF_056402055.1 Pseudomonas sp. P4_C4
ATGTAGGAGCGAGCCTGCTCGCGAAAAACCCGAGAACACCGCGGGGTGTCAGGCTGCCAGCGTTATCGTTGACGACCATCGCGAGCAGGCTCGCTCCTACAAGGAAATAGCACCATCCACCAGCGTTTGCGCCTCGGCCACCAGTTGCTTGAGGTGGTCGTCGCTGACAAAGCTTTCGGCGTAGATCTTGTAGATGTCTTCCGTGCCCGACGGACGCGCCGCGAACCAGCCGTTCTCGGTCATGACCTTGAGACCGCCAATGGCCTGGTCATTGCCCGGTGCGTGGCTGAGGATGCTCTGGATCGGCTCGCCGGCCAATTGGGTCGAGGTGACCTGTTGCGGCGACAGCTTGCTCAACAGCGCTTTCTGCTCCGGATTGGCCTTGGCATCGACCCGTACCGAGAACGGCTCACCCAGTTCGTCGGTCAAGGCACGATACGCCTGGCTCGGGTCGCGACCGGTCCGGGCCGTCATCTCGGCGGCCAGCAGGGCCGGAATCAAACCGTCCTTGTCGGTGCTCCAGACGCTGCCGTCCTTGCGCAGGAACGAGGCACCGGCGCTTTCTTCACCGCCGAAACCGAGGGATCCATCGAACAGGCCGTCGGCAAACCATTTGAAGCCAACCGGCACTTCGTACAGGCGGCGACCCAGGCGCTTGGCCACGCGGTCGATCAAGCCACTGCTGACCACGGTTTTACCCACGGCCGCATCGGCGCGCCATTGCGGACGGTTCTGGAACAGGTAGTCGATGGCAACGGCGAGGTAGTTGTTCGGCGCCAGCAAACCACCGGACGGCGTGACGATGCCATGGCGGTCGTGGTCCGGATCGCAGGCAAATGCCACGTCAAAGCGTTCTTTCAGGCCGATCAGGCCTTGCATGGCGTGGCTGGACGATGGGTCCATGCGGATCTGGCCGTCCCAGTCGACGGTCATGAAACGGAAGGTCGGGTCGACCTCTTTGTTCACCACTTCCAGGTCCAGACGGTAATGCTCGGCAATCGCCGACCAGTAGTGCACCCCCGCTCCACCCAGCGGATCGACGCCCAGGCGCAGCTTGGCATCGCGGATGGCGTCGAAGTCGATCACCTTGATCAGGTCGGCGACATAGGTGTTGAGGTAATCGTGACGATGGGTGGTGCTGGCCTTCAGTGCCTGCTCGTAGCTGATGCGCTTGACGCCAGCGAGCTTGTTGGCCAGCAGCTCGTTGGCCTTGGCTTCGATCCACTTGGTGATGTGGGTATCGGCCGGACCACCGTTGGTTGGGTTGTACTTGTAGCCACCGCTTTGTGGCGGGTTGTGGGACGGCGTGATGACAATGCCATCCGCCAGGCCGGTGGTGCGACCACGGTTGTAGCAGAGAATCGCATGGGAAATGGCCGGCGTCGGCGTGTACTCGTCACCTTCGGCGATCATCACGGTCACGCCGTTGGCCGCCAGCACTTCGAGGGCGCTGGCGCCGGCCGGTGTGGACAGCGCGTGGGTGTCGATGCCGACAAACAGCGGACCATCGATGCCTTGAGCTTCGCGATACAGGCAGATCGCCTGGCTGATCGCCAGCACGTGCCATTCGTTGAAACTCAAGTCGAACGAGCTGCCCCGATGCCCGGACGTGCCGAAGGCAACGCGCTGGGTCGAAATCGCGGCATCCGGCTGGCCGGTGTAATAGGCCGTTACCAGTCGCGGGATGTCGACCAACAATGCTGCCGGTGCCGGTTTACCCGCAAAAGGACTGAGTGTCATGCAAAACCTCTGGAATAGAGTGGTTCAGGAATTGGGGCGCAGTTTACTGGCAGTTGGACCGCAAGGCGATGGGATCGATCCAACACAGCGCAGGTTGTTATTTTTTGTCTCGCTCACTCGATTGATTCCAGGCGCAGCGCATCCCCCAGCAGTCCCAGTGCGGCCGCCAGGTTGTGATCGCCGCCGAACGTATGACTCAAGCGCAAATGCTGCCCGTGCAGACCGTGGAGGCTGAACAGTTCCCCCGGCGCGATGACCACTTGATGCACCAGCAGGCGCTGGAACACACGACGTACGTTGACCCGACGCAACGAGCGCACCCAGATCGTCGCACCGCCTTGCGGCTCGACGAAATGCAAGGCATCACCCAATCGCTCCTGCAACAACTGGGTCATTTGACTCTTGCGCTCCTTGAGTAGCCGTCGCAGCACCAGCAGATGCTGATCGATGCGACCGCTACTGTACAAACGGGCGATGGCTTTCTGGCGAATCGGCGAGAGACGGAACGAACGCAGCAGAAAGTGCCGTTGCAGCTCAACGCTCAAATGCCTTGAAAGCAGGTAACCATAGGGCGCTTCAGGCCCGATGACTTTCTCGAACGTGGAAAACACCATCAGCCGTTCAGGGTCCAGCAAGTCGCGAAAGCGCACGCCGCCAAGGTCGAATCCGAGTTCGCCATAACAGTCGTTTTCCAGCACCCAGCTGTCATGCGCGGACAAAAGCCGGGCAATGGCCTGCCTGTTTTCGTCAGGCGCCAGGCTGCCGCGGGGCATATTCAGGGCCGATGAAAGCATCACCAGCCTGACCGGTTCGGTATCCAGCAGCATGTTGAGCCGTTCCGGATCCAGGCAGCCATCGGCCTGCACGGGCAGTTCAATCACCCGCACGCAGGCGGCTTGAAACAAACGCAGGATCGTCCAGTCGCACGGCGATTCGACCACCACGGTGGCATCTTTCAAGCCCAGCACGGCGATCAGGATTTCCAGTACACCGCGAAGGTCTGCGCCGATGTAGACATCATCGGCGTGCCAGTAACGCATTGGAGACGTGGTGTAGCGCGCAGCCAGGGCGGTGCGCAATTCGAGCTCGCCGCAGGGTTGCGAAGGCGACTGCGGCTGGCGGGGATACTGGCGCAGCAACTCTCGCTCCAGCAGCAACAAAGGACTGTCCAGCGGCTGCAGCAACGCCGGTTCATCGGCGCTCAAGACCAGCATCCCCGGGCGCCTGGCATTGACGTAGACGGCTTCCAGCAGATCGCTGCCGCTGTCTTGCAGGTTGATCGAGGAAACTGGCAATGCGTAGTAACCGGACTTGGCCACCGAATAGACGCGCCCTTCTTTCTCCAGCAGCGAATAGGCGTACTGAATGGTCGAGATCGACACATTGAGACGCTCCGCCAGATGCCGCAGCGACGGCAGGCGGATGGGCGAATCCCCTTCAGATTCGTTGATCAGGCTGACCAGGTATCGATAAACCGCCTGATAGGCGAAATCCGTTTCTCGTGGACCTTTCATGGGCGAAGGCCAACCGCACTGGCTGAAAACCCGCCCACGTTCAGTGGCCCGCTGACCATTCATCCACCCACGTACTGTCGGCATCAGGATCGCCCAGCGTATTTTGCGACGCGGCCCTTTGAATGATTGCTTCTGCCACCCCGCCAGCGCCTGCGGGTGTCCACTCCATGCGGTAAAGCTGGCCAATCAGGCTGACGGGCAATCCGCTGACATCAATCATCCACTGCATGATCTGCTCGCCGACCGGGTGCCCCTGCATGGCCTTGTGCAGCTCGGGCATGGCCACCAGCATGCCCGGATGGCACTGACGCAGGAAATGCTCGAGCCCCGCACCTTTTTCGGTGAAAGGTGAAAAAAGCAGGCACACCAGCTGTGCTTCGCTCAGGCCCAGGTTCTTTTGCGCTTCGGCCGCTGCTCGGGCGCGCTGCTCGGTCAGTGTCGCCGGGTTACCGAAGACCTCGATGGCCTGCTCGCACAAACGCTCGGGCAAGCGCTTGCGGCGCATCATCACCAAGGCGCGTTGCAGGTATTGCGTAATGCCGAACTCGTAATTGCGGCCATGCACGTAGCACGCTTGCAACCCCCTGACGTGCGCCGAGATCGACGGGCTGACGAATTCGTTGTCGCTGATCTGCGCAGACAGTTCGTCAGGCTGGAACCGGAGAAACTCAGTCAGCAATGGCCAGCGTTCTTCCAGGTTGCTGACCAGCAGGTCGTGGATGTCGATGCAGGCCGTACGACGACAGGTCTCGAAGCGCTCTTGTGGACGCCACCGGGCCTGGCTGTAATCCGCGTAGAACGCGTGATAACAGTCGCTGCCCAGTTCATCGAGCAATGCGAACAGCCCCGCATAATCGACCTCACCCCTGGGCGAAGGCTTGAGCCCTGCCTTGGTGGCGGCACGCTTCAAACCGTCGATGAACTGCTTCTGTTGACGCGGCGTGTCACTGATGAGCAACGCGTCGACACCACCGTCCCAGCGGGCGATTTGCCCGTAGAACTCTCCCGTGGCCAGATAACCGTCATCCCACAGGTCCAACCCGCCACGCCACTCCCGACGATGGCCGATCAGCAGCAGGTTCAGGCGACTGGACTCGCGACCGGCGTCGGAGATCGGCGCCAGGTGGTTGAACGGCAAGACTTCCCGATCATCGACCATCAACACCTCGACCCGGGGATCGTCATAGACAAACAATGCGCTGTTGGTCCGGTGCATGTTTTCCACCGCCGCGCCGCTTGCCCCGTTCAACCGTAACGAGGCGATGCGCAACTGGAATGTCGCTGGCGACCGAGTGGCAATGGTCAACTGCGCAGCACGCAACAGCGCCAGGGTGTAGCAGTTGTCACGGCCCCCGGACTGGATCGCCAACACCTTGTAATCGCCAATGCGCTCCATGCCCCCCGCCGCTACCGTCAGACGCTGAATCAACAATTGCAAAGCAGTGCGTTCGGCACGGGAGAAAAAACCCAGCAATCGCTGCAGCACTTGTTGATAGACATGGTTCATCGCTTGGTCATGGATGCTGGTCATCTTTATTTACCTGATACTCGTAAGTTCAACATCGCGCAGACAGCAAATCCCGTTGCACTGTCTGCGCGAATGGAGTCATGGACTTTATTGCCAAATGCTAGCACTTGAATTTTCTGGTGATCATTTGAAACGTTCGTAGCGCCCCCTCGGTTTAACGACGCAGGCGAAGCTGTAGCGCCCGACTGGCAAGGGTTTGCTCGACTTGAATCGCAGTCCTAGGAAACTTCCGACAATGTCCCACAGACATTTAATACAAGAAATAAAGAAGGAAGTTGTCGCTGTCTTTTTGGCAACTACACAACAACACTCTAGTTTGGAGAGGTGCACCGACGGCGCACATTGAAAAGTTTCAGCCTGACACCCAGCCATGACTCATTCCTTGAGATGAAAGTAATCATTCAATTATCAGGGCTTAGTGGCTGATTAGAAGCTACAGATTACGAGCAAAAACCAGTTCAGTTGCTGGACCGGCCTGCGGATCGAAGGATTTCGGGGGGACTGAAACGAAAGAGTCCGCGTGGGCACGGACTCTTGGGTGGGCTATTGCGGCGGTTGTTATGCCGGATCGACCTGCAGCGCGACCCTTTCGCGACACGGGCATTCGTCCATGTAGCGGTGTGCTTCGACAAACTCGGCAAACGGGAAGACCCGAGTCTTGAGCGGCAGCAGAACGCGGTCGGCGGTCAGCTGATTGATGTCGCGCAAGGCACGTTGCAGTGCGACCTGGTCCTGGGTGATGCCCAGTTCCGGCTTGCCAGTGAAGTTGCCGATGCAGTGTACGAAGAACTGAATGTTCTTCTGGAACGCTGCGCAGGCCGGGAAAGGCGTCTGGTTGCCGCCTTGCAGGCCGTACAGCACCAGGCTGCCGCGAGGCGCCAACACATCGCCAAGCAACGACATCTGCGGACCGCCCAAACCATCGAATACCACATCCACGCCGCGGTTATCGGTGATCTTGTTGATTCGTATCAGCAGATCTTCTTCCTCGGTGACGATGACTTTCTCGGCACCCAGTGACAGCAGATACTCACGTTCCTCTGCTGACTTGGTCGCGGCGATCACTCGAACACCCAGGGCCTTGCCCAGTTGTACGAACGAAGGTCCGGCGCAATGACTGGCGTCGGTCACCAGGGCAAACTGCCCGGGTTTGACCCGTGCCAGATCCGCATAAGCGAAATAGGCAATCAACAACGGCGTGTAGTGCACGCTGGCTTCAATCGGGCTGAGCACATCCGGGTAGCGGGTCAGTGCCGAGCGCGGCAGAACGATCTGCTCGCCGTAGACCGGGTAATCGTTCGGGCTTTCGGCCGGGAAACTGGCAACCTTGTCACCGACGGCCAGGTCTTCCACGCCATCGCCGACGGCGGTGACGATACCGGCCATTTCATGACCAAGGCCTGAAGGCAGACGAGCGTGGGACGAGGCCAGGTTCTGGCGCCAAAGAATGTCATACCAGCTGATGCCGATCGCTTCGACGCGCACCTGCACTTCGCCCGGTGCAGGCAGAGCCGCCGCATGCTCTTCGCATTTGAGCACCTCGGCTGGACCAAACTTGTGAAAACGGATCGTGCGGGACATCGCAAACCTCGCCAATTGAACCTCTAATGCCTTGAACTCTAGCTGGGCTTTCAACCCAACACTATCTGTGGCTATTAATAGTCGACATGCCTGTCATTGATTCCGCGGCGGCGACAATATCGTGAAATGTCGTAGGAAACTGGAGCCGCCTTTGCAGGAAATCTGAATTACCCGGTGCAGAGTACCAGCCTTTCCCCGTAATATTCCTGCTGGCCATTGTTCTCATATGGCTGCCCACGTCAAGTTTGCTGACCCTGCCAGGACTCCAGATGAATCGTAATGACCTGCGTCGTGTCGACCTGAACCTGTTGATCGTTTTCGAAACATTGATGCACGAGCGAAGCGTGACCCGTGCTGCGGAAAAACTGTTCCTCGGCCAGCCAGCCATCAGTGCAGCGCTCTCGCGCCTGCGCGGCTTGTTCGATGACCCATTGTTTGTGCGTACCGGCCGCAGCATGGAGCCGTCCGCCAGGGCGGTAGAGATCTTCGCCCTGCTCTCGCCGGCACTGGATTCGATTTCCACCGCCGTCAGCCGTGCGGCCGAGTTCGATCCTGCCACAAGTACCGCCGTGTTCCGCATCGGCCTTTCGGACGACGTCGAGTTCGCCTTGCTGCCAATGCTGCTCAAGCGCCTGCGTGCCGAATCGCCGGGGATTGTGCTGGTGGTGCGCAGGGTCAACTACATCCTGATGCCGGGGTTGCTGGCATCCGGTGAGATATCCATCGGTGTCAGTTACACCACCGACCTGCCGGCCAACGCCAAGCGTAAAGTACTGCGCCGCAGCCAGCCGAAGCTGTTGCGCGCCGACACCGTGCCAGGGCCGTTGAGCCTGGATGATTACTGCGCTCGCCCCCATGCACTGGTGTCGTTCGCCGGCGACCTCAGCGGTTTTATAGATGAAGAACTGGAAAAGCTCGGGCGCAAACGTCATGTGGTGCTGGCCGTGCCGCAGTTCAACGGGTTGAGCACCCTGCTCTCGGGCACCGACATCGTGGCTACGGTGCCGGACTACACGGCCGATGCACTGACTGCCGCCGGCGGTGTGCGGGCCGAAGATCCGCCGTTGCCGGTGCGCAGTTTCGAGTTGCACATGGCCTGGCGCGGGTCGCAGGATAACGATCCGGGGGAGCGCTGGTTGCGGTCGCGGATTCAGATGTTCTTTGGAGACCCTGAGAGTCTTTGAAAGGGTTGCCAACGGCCAATTTTTGAATGACCTATGTATGTCGCTACCCTGCCCCTCGCAACACCGCAATATCTCGTTTGGGCGGTATTCCAAACAGACGGCTGTATTCGCGGCTGAACTGCGATGGACTTTCATGGCCGACCTTGAAAGCCGCGCTGGATACATCCTGATGCTCGTTGAGCATTAAACGCCTCGCCTCGTTTAGCCGTAGCCATTTCTGGTACTGCAACGGGCTCATCGCGGTGAGCTGGCGGAGATGGTGGTGGAAGGTCGGCGTGCTCATCTGCACCCGGGCGGCAAGGTCGTCAACGCGAAGGGCCGAGGTGTAATTCAACTCCAGCCAATCGATGGCTTTGACCCTCGTCGGCGCACCGGCATCGCGTTTGACTCGAGCGGCTATCGAGCGACCCTCGAGTTGAGCGCCGCGTTGCTGGGAGTGGCGGCTGTTCTTGCCTTCCTGGCTGCACGCGCAATCTCGCGGGAGCCTGTTACATCGGTAGACATCGCTTGAAAAAAACCACAAGACACGCCAAGGCGTTTCTTGTGGTTCCGGTGGGGCATTCGTTCGCAGGCTGGCGACTTTGACTTCCAATTAGCATCTGCGTAGCCAGAAGAACGATCATGCCTTCTCGATTTCTTTCAGGTGCGCATAGCTATCAACAAATCGCTTAAATTTGTGTTTGCCACACGTGTACGCTTCATACTTCGCAGGCAAAGTCTCACTCACGCAGGTTGACACCGGCTCAACAACCGCATCGAAATCCAAATCAATAAAGAACGGTATGGAATAACGTTCCAGGCCGCTAGTATTTATGACGCGATGCATTGTCGATGTGTAGCGATCATTGGTTAGGGTTTGAACTAAGTCACCAATATTGACGATGAACGTGCCTTCAACCGGTGGTGCGGTAACCCACTCCCCTGCACGATTCCTGACTTGCAAACCGCCAACTGCATCTTGGGACAGGACAGTCAAGAAACCGTAGTCCGTGTGAGCCCCAATACCAATCTCCTCTTGGGAAACCCTACCAATCTGGGGCGGGTAACGCAAAATTCGCTGAATAGTGATGGGCTTACGCTGAAGACGTTCAAAGTAATCTTGTGGCAAACCTAAACTCAGCGCGATCCCGCCGATGAGCGTTCTCGCGAGCGCCAATACAGCGCAATGATAAGCGTCGGCAACCGTCTCGAATTGTGGCAGTGCGGAAGGCATTTGATTAGGGCCAAAAAATGGAGAAACCTCATCGTAATGAGCTCCGTAATCAAAGCACTCTTTAAAGTCGCGGGTGTTAGCAGGGTCTACGTTTTCCGCATACATCGGTATATAGCCGCGTAGCGTCAGCCCGGAGTTTACGACATTAAGTTCGTTTTTCTCCTCATATGGAAGTTTAAAAAACTCCTTGGAAAGCGCGTACATATCATCTATCAACTGCTGCTCAACGCCATGATTTTTAATATAGAAAAAACCCACTTTTTCGCAGGCATCACCTATTTGGCTTGCCACCTGCAGTGGATTATTACCGCTGGTAAGTGGCGACACATCAATGATTGGAATTTCAGTAAAATCTGTTTGCTTGCTAGCCAAGCGAATATCAGATAACGCTGTCACGAAGGATCTCCTTCTAAAAATTAAATTTAGGCAGCGGATTCAGAAAGACGGCGAAGCCCTCTTCAACCTCACTGCGCAACACTATTCAGATTCAAAAGACAACAGGGCACGAGTTTCCCCATCCAACTTTATACCTAGCGTTGTCACCGACATATTTCACCCATTCGATGCAACCGCCCCCTTCACTCACTGTCAAGGACACCAAACCGCAAAATAGTTACAGGAAAGCGGAAGTCGTTACTGGCCCGCCGTTGTTGCAGCGGTTGTGCCGTCAAACATGGCTGCAAAGCGGGGCTTGTTGGCTGCGTAGTATTCTGCAACCACCTGGTCTGCCGAACTATCACGCGCAGTAGCCATCAATTTCTCAAGGTCAGCTTTAGGAATTTTGAAGTTGGCGAAGAATCGGGCAACATCGGGGTGCTCCGCGCTAAAGCCTTTGCGTGCAACCGCGTGGATTTGCTCAGCGCCACCGAAAATTTGCTTCGGATCATCCAGATAACGCAGTGACCACTTGGAGAACATCCAATGCGGGCTCCATGCGTTGATCAAAGACCACTTGTCACGCTTCAGATTACGGTCCAACTCGCTCAACATTCCGGATTCTGAAGAAGCGACCATCTTATAGCCATCGAGACGATATTCTTTGATGGCCTTTTCCGTAAGTTTGTACTGACCATTACCCACTTCGGAAGTCAGGATCTTGCCGCCGAGCTTTTCCCTTACCTCTGGTTTGTTAAGGTCTTCGACACTGGCGACTTCACTGGCAGGAATGGAAGTAGGCACCGCCATGCCAATCCGACCTTCATACAGCACACCCAAGTCTTCGAGCTTGTCGCGGTATTTGTCATAAAAGGACTTGTGAGTGCTCGGCAGCCAAACCATCGGAATCAGGTCGATATTACCGTTAGCCAGCGCCTGGAACTGAATACCGATATCGGCCAGCACCAATTTAACCGGTTGCTTCAGGTGGTCTCGCAGTGCCGTGTCTGCCAGCTTTACAGCGATTTCCGTATCCGACCAATTCACCCAACCGATACGGATAGGCGCGGGTTCCTCGGCTTGAGCAATCAGGCTGCAGGATGCCATAACCAAACCTGCAAGCCAGCCGATACAAGTTTTACTGGATAACGTAATCATGTGCATCTCCGCGTACTGTATTTCTCATATCGTTCTGTAATGGAATGATCAGCTCACTCACAATGCTTTTTCGAGCGCCGGCAATGCCTCAAACAAATCCGCAACCAGCATGTAATCTGCAACGTGTGCGATCGGCGCCTCAGCGTCCTGGTTGATCGCGACGATGACCTTTGAGCCACTCATACCCGCCAAGTGTTGAATGGCGCCGCTGATGCCAGCGGCGATATACAGATCCGGCGCCACGATCTTGCCCGTCTGCCCGACCTGCAGATCGTTGGGAGCAAAACCGGAATCCACTGCGGCGCGCGATGCACCTACGGCACCACCGAGCTTGTCTGCGACACGCTCGATCAACGCAAAATTTTCTTTGCTCTGCATTCCACGACCGCCGGAAACGACGACGCGAGCGCTCGACAGGTCTGGCCTTTCGCTAACGGTCAACTGGTCGCTTACAAAGCGAATGTTGCCTGCGCTTTGCCCTCCATTAACCGCCACGACATCGCAGGGATTCTGATGTGAGGAGGCTTGGGCAAAAGCCGAGGCACGGAGGGTGAGCAACTTGATCGGATCAAGTGACTGAACGGTGGCGATCGCATTGCCGGCATAAACAGGTCGTTGGAAAGTGTCTGCCGACTCAACCTTTGTGACATCCGAAAGCATGCCGACATCCAGGCTGGCCGCTACCCGCGGCAGCACATTACGGCCCATGCTGCTCGCATCGGCGAGTACGTGGGTATAACCGTTAGCTACCAGTGACGTAATCAGTGGTTGGATATGTTCAGCCAACGTCTTTTCGAACATCGCATCCTGCGCGAGCAGCACCCGATGCAGGCCCTTGGTAAGCGCGGCTTGTTCCGCAACGGCTGACGCCTCTGGCCCACCGATCACAAGCAAATCCGTTTCAGCACCCAGCTCCATGGCGGCGGTAATGGCACTCAAGGTACCGGCGGTAAGTTGACCGGCCGAATGCTCGGCGATAACCAACGTGCGCATCAAATCACCCCCGAAACGTTTCTCAGTTTTTCCACCAGTTCAGATACCGAACCGACTTTGATACCTGCTTTGCGCACCGGAGGTGGTGCCACCCCTAACAATCGAGCGTGCGCCTTCACGCTCGCGCCCAAGGTGTCAGCGGCAATCACCTCAAGCGGTTTCTTCTTGGCTTTCATGATGTTCGGCAACGAGGCATAACGTGGTTCGTTCAGGCGCAGATCGCAGGTGACAACCGCTGGCGCTGAAAGAGCCACAGTCTGACTACCGCCATCGACCTCGCGCTCGACGACCCATTGCTCATCGACATAGTTGATGGCTGACGCGTAGGTGGCCTGACCACTGCCTATCAACTGCGCAACCATTTGCCCAACCTGGTTGTTCTCCTGGTCGATCGCCTGTTTGCCAAAAAGGATCAGTTGCGGCTTCTCGTTATCGATCACTTTGCTCAGGTATTTGGCCACGTTGAGCGGCTCGAGCAGCGCGCCTGTTTCGACCAGGACTGCCCGATCCGCGCCGAGTGCCAACGCCGTGCGCAGTTGCTCCTGCGCAGCAGAGGTGCCTACGCAGACCACCAGCACCTCTGACGCCAAGCCCTTCTCCTTAAGGCGAATCGCCTCTTCCACTGCGATCTCGCAGAAAGGGTTCAAGGCCATCTTTACGCCATTGAGCTCAACGTCTGAACCATCAGCTTTCACCCGAACTTTTACATTCGGGTCGATGGCGCGCTTTACCGCAACGAGCACTTTCATAGTCCCCTCGCATTCATGGATCGGTGCCTGGGATGACCGGCCCGATCACCCCTGTTTCGAATGGATGTTAATCCTGGTTTTTCCACCGCGCAAGAAAAATGTACACCTGTGTCTCAATCATTGACACACATGAACATTCGACATACCGTTATGTCAAACCAAGCCCGATGTTCTGTTCCCGGAGCGCAACACCATGTCCAGCGATCCCCTGCTGCAGCCCTATAAGATCAAGCACCTGACTCTCAAAAACCGGATCATGACCACCTCCCATGAGCCCGCGTATCCTGTCGACGGCATGCCGAAGGATCTGTACCGGGCTTATCACGTTGAACGCGCGAAGGCCGGCGTGGCGCTGACCATGACCGCAGGCTCCGCCGCTGTTTCCCGCGATAGCCCGCCGGTGTTCAACAACGTGCTGGCGTATAAGGATGAGGTGGTCAAATGGATGAAGGATCTGACCGACGAATGCCACGAACACGGCGCGGCGGTGATGATTCAGTTGACCCACCTGGGAAGGCGCACGCGCTGGGACAAGGCTGACTGGCTGCCGGTCGTATCGCCTTCTCATCGCCGTGAAGCGTCTCACCGGGCCTTTCCGAAAAAGATGGAAGACTGGGACATCGATCGAATCATCAAGGACTACGTGGATGCCGCCGAACGCATGAAGGCAGCGGGCCTCGATGGTCTGGAGTTGCAGGCTTACGGTCACCTCATGGATCAGTTCTGGTCGCCATTGACCAACGACCTCGACGGCCCGTACGGCGGCTCGCTGGAAAACCGGCTGCGCTTCACCTTTGACGTCCTGCGCGGTATCCGCCAACGCTGCGGCGAAGACTTCCTGCTCGGGGTCCGCTACACCGGCGATGAAGACCTGCCCGGTGGCTTCGGTGCGAAGGACGGCATGCAGATTTCTCACATGCTCAAGGACAGCGGCCTGGTCGACTTCCTCAACGTCGTTCGCGGGCACATTGATACCGATGCCGGCCTGACCGATGTGATTCCGATCCAGGGCATGCGCAACTCTCCGCACCTGGATTTTGCCGGCGAGATCCGTGCGGCGACGGGTTTCCCGACGTTCCACGCAGCCAAGATTCCCGACGTCGCAACCGCCCGACACGCCATTGCCTCCGGCAAGGTAGACATGATCGGCATGACCCGCGCGCACATGACCGATCCGCACATCGTGCGCAAGATCATCGAAAAGCGCGAAGAAGAAATTCGCCCCTGCGTAGGGGCCAACTATTGCCTGGACCGTATTTATCAGGGCGGTGCCGCGTATTGCATCCACAACGCCGCAACCGGGCGTGAAACCACCATGCCCCACGAAATTCCCAAGGCGCCGACCAAGCGCAAGGTGGTGGTGATCGGGACCGGCCCCGCGGGTCTGGAGGCAGCGCGGGTCGCCGGTGAACGTGGCCACGACGTCACTGTGTTCGAAGTCGCCGACCAGCCCGGCGGGCAGATTCGATTGACTGCTCTGAGCGAGCGTCGCCGCGAGATGATCGGCATCATCGACTGGCGCATGGTGCAATGCGAACGCCTCGGAGTGAAGTTCCACTTCAACACCTGGGCCGAGGCCGAGACGGTGCTGGCTGAAGAGCCGGATGTGGTGATCGTTGCCACGGGTGGCTTGCCCCATACCGAGGTGCTCAAACAGGGCAACGATTTGGTGGTGTCGACCTGGGACATCATTTCCGGCGACGTCAAGCCCGGCCAGAACGTGCTGATCTTTGACGACGCGGGCGACCATGCGGCGCTACAAGCAGCGGAGGTCATCGCCAACAGCGGTGCAAAACTGGAGATCGTCACGCCTGACCGGTCGTTTTCGCCGGAGGTGATGGCGATGAACCTGGTGCCTTACATGCGTAGCCTCCAGGACCTGAACGTCACCTTTACCGTCACGTATCGGGTCGATTCCGTAGAGAAGCGCGACGGCCAACTGGTTGCCCATTTCGGCAGCGATTACGGTCAGGTGCACAAACAGCGCGTAGTCGATCAGGTGGTGATCAACCACGGCACCCTGCCCCTGGACGATCTGTACTTCGAGCTGCGCCCGCATTCGAGCAACAACGGCGCGGTCGAACAGCACAACCTGATCGCCGGGAAAACCCAGAACATCGTGACCAACCCTGACGGCCGTTTCCAGCTATTCAGGATCGGCGACGCGGTGTCGGCGCGCAATACCCACGCGGCCATCTACGATGCGCTGCGGCTGGTCAAGGACATCTGAAGTCATGCCCCTGATCCTGGATCAGGGGCAATTTTTCATATTCGACACGAGGCTCTTCCATGTCAGCACAGACCTTGAAATCAAGGGCTGCGGTCGCATTCGCGCCCAATGAACCGTTGCGGTTGGTCACCATCGATGTTGCGCCACCCAAGGCCGGTGAAGTCCGGGTTCGCATCATTGCGACCGGCGTTTGTCACACCGACGCCTTCACCCTTTCGGGCAGCGATCCCGAAGGTATTTTCCCCACGGTGCTGGGGCATGAAGGCGCAGGTGTGGTCGAGTCCATCGGCGAAGGCGTGACCTCGCTGCAAGTCGGCGACCACGTGATTCCGCTCTATACCGCGGAATGCCGGCAATGCAAATTCTGCCTCTCTGGGAAGACCAACCTCTGCCAGGCCGTCAGGGCGACCCAGGGCAAAGGCCTGATGCCCGACGGCACCTCTCGTTTTTCCTATGAAGGCAAGCCACTGTTCCACTACATGGGTTGCTCGACTTTTTCCGAATACACCGTGCTGCCTGAAATTTCCCTGGCGAAGATTCCAAAGGAGGCTCCGCTGGATCAGGTTTGCCTGCTCGGCTGCGGGGTGACTACAGGCATTGGCGCCGTACTCAACACCGCCAAGGTGGAGGCTGGCGCTAGCGTCGCGATTTTTGGGCTGGGCGGTATCGGTCTCGCCGCGATCATCGGCGCAAAAATGGCCAACGCCGGTCGCATCATCGCCATCGATATCAATCCAGCCAAGCGCGATGTTGCCTTGTCATTGGGCGCGACGGACTTCATCAACCCCAAGGACTATGACGAGCCTATCCAGGACGTCATCGTCGAACTCACCGACGGCGGCGTCGATTACTCGTTCGAGTGCGTCGGCAATGTGCAGTTGATGCGAGCGGCACTGGAGTGCTGTCACAAGGGTTGGGGCGAGTCGATCATCATCGGTGTTGCCGGCGCAGGCCAGGAAATCAGCACTCGCCCCTTCCAGCTCGTCACTGGTCGCGTATGGCGTGGCAGCGCTTTCGGCGGCGTAAAAGGCCGCACGGAGCTTCCCGGTTATGTGGAGAAGGCCGGCCGCGGGGAAATCCCGCTGGAAACCTTCATCACCCACAACATGCCCCTGGAAGCGATCAACGAGGCATTTGAGTTGATGCACACCGGGCAAAGCATTCGCACCGTCATTCATTTCTGATATCCGATGGGTCTCCGATCCGTCGACAGTCCAATCACCACCAACAGAAAGGAAACAAAGATGTCTGTTTTTACTCATGTAACCGTCGGCACCAAAGATCTGCAAAAAGCACGCGCATTCTATGATGTTGTTTTGAAGGAGATTGGCCTGAACCGCGTTGCCGATCTCGACGAGACCGGATCTATCTGGGGCATCGATAAGCCTTCGTTCTTCGTACTCAAACCGGCTAACGGAAATCCGGCCACCGTCGGCAACGGTGTCACCGTCAGTTTCGAAGCACCGAACCGCGCTGCAATCCATGCCTTCCATACAGCTGCATTGGCAAACGGTGGCGTTTGCGAAGGCCTGCCAGGCTCACGTGGCTGGGCTGAAAATGCTTATGCTGCCTACGCTCGGGATCTGGACGGTAACAAGCTGGCCGTTTACTGCTTCAAGGCAGAGTAAACGACACTTACCGGAGCCTCTGTGAAGGGGCTTCGGTTTATCAGGCTTCAAGCCCTCTGCGGGCAACGGCAGCACCGGCTTGCAACGCCCTGCCAATTTGTTCTTCGAAATGACCTTGCGTCATCGTTTGCAAAGCCGCAGCCGTCACTCCGCGGTAGGCAACCAAGGCATCGATCATCTGTTGAGCATCGTGGCTGGCCAATAGCTGGCTGCTATTTACCACGACATTTTTAGCGGCGAGCTGCGCAATATCAGTGGGTATGCCGGCAACCATCGCCTGATTGGCCAGCGCCGTCATCAATAACGCAGGAAAGGCCGGGCCGGTACCCGAGAGTGCCGAGAGGTAATCGATGAAATCCTCTTGCTGAACCTCAGCAGCGGTGCCCACACATTCGAAAAGATGCTGCACGAGATCCTTCGTCGCGGCCTCTACCTCTGCGAAGCAATACCAAGGTGTAAAAGACTGCCCGATTTCTACCGCCGCGTTGGGCATCGCCCGCACGACCGCCGAAGCCGAGGTCTGCGCAGCAATCGCCTGCGCTGTAATCCCGGCCATCAGTGAAATGACTGTTTTGCCCGTCGCGTTGATGTTCAGGCTGGCGAAATGCTCGGGGCGAACCGCGATGATGACTACGTCGCTGCGATCCACCAGGTCCTGGTTATCTGCCACCAGGCAAGCGCCTTGCTGTGCCAATGGATGGCTGCCCGAACGGTTGGAAATGATCAGATTGCCCGTCGGCACCAATGCCTTTGCCAGCACTGCCTTGGCGATCGCTGCGCCCAACCACCCCGTTCCTCCAATAATGCCTAGCTTCTCATTGAGCATCTGCAGACGTCTCCTCGAAGGTATCGGTCAAGGGCACGAAAACCCCGGGCTCTTTTTCGGCGTAGCCGAATTTCCCGTAAAAACGATCCAGCTCACGCTGCTTGGGTACTTTCCCGGTGAAGATGCTCACGTAATGAGGAATGCGTTGGAAGCGCACAGTGATCAACTCAGTCGTGTTCATGGTGATGTAGCCGATCTGGGTCAAATAAATCGTTCTGGCTCGCGCATCAGCGCCCTGGCTGTCATAGCCGAAGCGCTTGAACATGCTCGCCAGGGCATTCATGCGCTGCTCGTCTACGGTAGCGACCTCTTGAGCAACTTCAGCTGACTGAAGCGCCCAGCTGCGCACTGCGAACTCGAATTGCGAGTCGAACAGTTGCGGGTTGAGCCAGCACTCGAACACATTCAGGATCGCCTCGGAGATGCTTTCCGCATAGCTTTCGCTTTGCCGGATCAAGCCCCCCGTATTGGTCTCCCGCCAGCGTGAAAGCAAGGCGGCGAGCAACTGTTCACGATCCTCAAAAAACCAGTAGAAGCTGGTTCGTGACAAGCCCAGGCGCTTGGCCAGCGGCATGACCCGAACGGCATCGATGCCCGACTCCTTCAAGGCTTCATAGGCAGCTTCGAGCCAACCCTCCGGGGAGCCGCGCCAACCTGCATCCTGGGCCTTACCACGTGCCTTCCCTAACTGGGACATCGCGCTTACCTTCTACAAAAAATGCGTAACGCGAATGTACCCTGATGCCTCCCTGAATGTACACCTAAGTACATTTTATTGACTTCGCAATCTGAGGCATGCCTGCTTTTCCACACGTTTCACAGGAATGCGCGCTAGCCGCATTGGGATCATTGGAGATTCCCATCCAGAGACATGAAGCGCGGCGCACAAAGAAAACAAACTTCTGTTGGGCTGTCTTGGGCGCGATTCTATTCTCGAGTCAGTAATTTTTGATAACGCCTGGTTATCTTTGGCCCAGTAAAAAAGTTGCTGGACGCTGCGATCCATTGAAATTGAATAATGGCTGCGCCAAAAACTTACCAGGTAGGTTGCCCGATGAAATTCAATAATAAAGTGGTGGTCATTACCGGCGCTGCCGGCGGTGTCGGACAGGCGTTAGCGTTATTGTTCGCCCGAGAAGGTGCAAAGCTTGTTTTGTCTGATCTTGACGAAACCGGTTGCAAATCAATTTCCGCCAAAGTCCGTGACTTAGGCGCCGAAGTGCACTACGTGGCAGGCGACCTGCGCCGAAAAGAATATTGCGAAGCGATTGTCCAATCTGCCGTCGACACTTTTTCGGGGATCGATATCGTACTGAACAATGCGGGCATCATTCCCCGCGGCACGATTGAGGAAACCACTGACGACATGTGGTTCGACGCCATGGGCGTAAACCTGAATGCGGTGTTCTTCATCTGCCGTGCCGCGATACCGCACATGAAAAATCGCCCCGGCGCCGCGATCGTCAACACATCATCTGTCTGGGGCATTTATCCAGGCCCCGCCCACGTGGCGTATTGCACAAGCAAAGGGGCCGTCGCGGCTTTAACCAAGAATCTGGGCCGCGATTGCGCCCCTTTGGGCATTCGTGTCAACGCCGTGTGCCCGCACGAAATCAATACCCCGATGATACGCAGCGGCTTTGAGCGTCGCGGCCTGGATCCGGACAAGGCCGTGCAAGAGTTGAACAAGAGCGTGCCATTAGGCCGTATCGCCGAGCCTGAAGACATTGCGGATGTCATCGCATTTCTGGCGTCCGACGAGGCCAGGTACATCGCCGGTGAAACGGTCGAAGTCACAGGCGCCAAGCCGGTATCCGGCTAAGGAGAGGTAGCGATGCTTAAAGGTAAAAATGTAGTGGTGACCGGGGGCGGCAGAGGGATTGGCCGAGGCATCACCGAACAATTGCTTGAGGCGGGAGCTTCTGTGTTGATCGCTCAGCGCCAGGCACTGGATGCCGACTTGCAAAATCACCCTCAAGTCTATTTCGTCGAGGCTGATCTCGCTTCGATGGAGTCCCCCGGTTTGATCGCGCAAATAGCCCGGGAGCAGCTCGGCGGAGTCGATGTCCTGGTGAATAATGCAGGGTTCATGTTCGAGAAATCCATTGATGATATGACCGAACAGGACTGGGATCGCATGATGGCTGTCAATCTGCGGGCGCCAGCGTTCTTGTGCAAGGCGTTGGTGCCCCAGATGCGTCAGCGAGGCGGTGGCAGCATCATCAACATCGGGTCGATCGAAGGGATAGGCGCCAACCCTGAACATGCCGCGTACTGTGCCTCCAAGGCCGGTATCCATGGGCTGACCCGAGCCTTGGCAGTCGATCTCGGCCGGGACGGCATCCGCTGCAATGCCATTGCTCCAGGGTGGATCAATTCCGAGTTGAGTGATGCGTACCTCGCCGCTCAAGCTGATCCGCGTGCGGCGGGCCAGGCACTTCTGCGTCTTCACCCGGTCGGACGTACCGGGTTGCCGGCGGATGTCGGCGGGACGGTCGTTTTCCTCGCCTCGGAGTCATCGGCCTTCATTACCGGGCAGGTGCTCGTGGTGGATGGGGGGCGCACAGCGAAACTGCCACTGCCGTTTTGATCGAATCAGCCTGACTTGCGACGGAGGGAGTCACTTACTCTCCTCCGCTGCAAAATTTCGCGGCGGGCACGCATTGATTACTTGGGCGCTTTGTTCTCTATCAAGCAGTTGCCACCGTCGATCACCAGCAACTCGCCGGTAATGTAACTGGACTCAGGTGACGCCAGGAACGTAACGGCAGCAGCCACTTCCTCCGGGCGACCTGCCCTGCCAACCGGGACATACTTCGCTGCATTCTCTTCCTCTGGAGTGCTTGACCCTGTGGCGATCCAGCCCGGCGCAACCGAGTTCACAGTGATTCCATAGCGCGCGACCTCAAGGGCCAGGCTCATGTTCATACCTACCATCCCAGCTTTGGCCGCAGCATAAGCCGCCTCTCCTGGATGACCTGCCCGAGTGCCAGTCGTGGAGCTGACATTGACGATTCGGCCGTAGTGTCTGTTGCGCATCCCCGGCAAAATTCCACGGGTCAACAGAAAGGCGGTTGTCAGATTCCGAGCAATTGAAAGATTCCAGCTATCGACACTCATGTCCGCCAGATCGGCAAAAGGCTCGGGATGACCCTGCGCGGCCATGCCGGCATTGTTCACAAGAATATCGATTCGTCCCCATACCGACTCTGCCCAAGTGGTAAGTTCAAGGACTTGATCTTCTTCAATCAAGTCCGCCGCACGCCCTTGCGCTTCAAATCCTGCGGCACGTAACTCCTCAACCCGATCATGAATGCGAGCGCTGCTGCCTGTGATTATCAACTTAACGCCCAGGCTGCCCAGTCGCTTCGCAATCGCAATGCCAATGCCTCGTTCACTACCGGCTCCGCTGACAAGCGCTACCTGACCAGTCCAGTCCGCAATCATCGCGCTTGCTCCTATCGTCCGGGGTTAGCCCCTGAATCCATGGAAACTGAGGGGAAATAGATACTCAACATACAACTCACACCTGGCGCTGCAGGTGGATATCCGGGGATACAGGCGCTGATCCTGTTGGTAAGTACTGCATCCTCATGGAAGATCCAGGCTGAATCATAGACGCATTAGGCACGGAGGGACGCATACCTCCAGCAAGCATCGGAACCGACGATAGGCGATTGTTCGGAGCATGGCAGGAAACAGGCGGTGATTGGGTGCTAAATGCCCTCGCAGAGTGCTGATACCAGGCGTAGGATCGATACGATGACTGCTAATCACGCGTGGTTGGAAGGTAACTTCCAACCGATCTGCATTCACGCGCAAACGCAAGACATATACCGCCGCACTGTAAGGCCGCGCGCCCCTTCGCAGTACAAGGGCCGTGTTCTCACAACAACAAAAGCGAGGTGAAAGCATGTCTGGTAATCGTGGTGTCGTGTATCTCGGCGCAGGCAAGGTCGAGGTGCAGACCATCCCCTATCCGAAAATGGAAGACCCGCGCGGCAAGCGCATCGACCATGGCGTGATCCTGCGCGTGGTTTCGACCAATATCTGCGGCTCCGACCAGCATATGGTGCGTGGCCGGACCACGGCCCAGGTCGGGCTGGTACTTGGCCATGAGATCACCGGCGAGGTGATCGAGAGGGGCCGTGACGTGGAAAACGTGCAGATCGGTGACCTGGTCTCGGTGCCGTTCAATGTCGCCTGCGGCCGTTGTCGCAGTTGCAAGGAACAGCACACCGGCGTCTGCCTGACGGTCAACCCGGCGCGCCCCGGCGGTGCCTATGGCTATGTGGACATGGGCGACTGGGTTGGCGGCCAGGCCGAATACGTGCTGGTGCCGTATGCCGACTTCAACCTGCTGAAGCTGCCCGACCGCGACAAGGCCATGGAGAAAATCCGCGACCTGACCTGCCTCTCCGATATCCTGCCGACCGGCTACCACGGCGCGGTCACCGCCGGTGTCGGCCCTGGCAGCACGGTGTATATCGCCGGTGCCGGTCCGGTCGGACTGGCTGCTGCCGCCTCCGCCCGTCTGCTTGGTGCGGCGGTGGTGATCGTCGGCGACGTCAATCCGCTGCGTCTGGCGCATGCCAAGGCCCAGGGCTTCGAGATCGCCGACCTGACCCAGGACACTCCGCTGTACGAGCAAATCGCTAACCTGCTTGGTGAGCCGGAAGTCGATTGTGCGGTCGATGCGGTCGGCTTCGAAGCCCGTGGCCACGGCCATGACGGCGCGCAGCACGAGGCCCCGGCCGATGTGCTCAACGCGCTGATGGGCGTGGTGCGGGTCGCCGGCAATATCGGTATCCCCGGTCTGTATGTCACCGAAGACCCGGGCGCGGTCAACAAAGCCGCCAAGCATGGCAGCCTGAACATCCGTTTCGGCCTCGGCTGGGCCAAGTCCCACAGCTTCCACACCGGCCAGACCCCGACGATGAAGTACAACCGTCAGCTGATGCAGGCGATCATGTGGGACCGGATCAACATTGCCGAGGTCGTCGGCGTGCAGGTAATCAGCCTGGACGACGCGCCGCGCGGTTACCACGAGTTCGATGCCGGGGTGCCGAAAAAATTCGTCATGGATCCGCACAAGCTGTTTAGCGCCGCCTAAGGAGCAGGTTGGGAAAAGGGCAGCTTTGAGCTGCCCTTTTTATGGCCTTGCTCATCCAGGAAACCAACCACACATTGATTACTTCATACATTCAGGTACGTTCACACCTTTGCTTTAATCGCATACAGCCCCCCGATAATCACCAACGCTGCGCCGACAACCACCCAGGTATCAGGGCGCTCGGCAAAAACGATTACACCAACCAAAGTGGCGAACACCAGAAGCGCATAGTTGAAAGGCTGCAGGGTAGAAGCGGTCGCGTACTTCAGTGCTTGAATGAGGAGAATCTGAGCGACTACTCCCGTCAATGACAGGATCCCCATCAAGAAGCCCTGGACCGGAGTCGGAGAAACCCAGGCTGGCAGCCCCACAAATGTAATTGTCAGGGCACCCACACTTGCCATAAAAAGCATGTTCGTCGCAAAGGAATCGTGCTGGCTAATCCGGCGCGTCAGTACATTGAAGAATGCGAACCCTAAAGCAGACAGCAAGGGAATCACGGCCGCGAGTTCAAAGACGCCCGCGCCTGGTCGCAGGATGATCAGTGTGCCGGTGAACCCTATGGCAGCAGCGATCCAACGTCGTAGCCCGACAAACTCTCCTAGCAGGCCCCCCGCCAATGCCAAAGTCATCAGAGGGAATACCGCATAGAGAGCGTGCATTTCAGCCAAACCTAAATATCGTAACCCGACTGCAAACAGTACTATTTCACCAACGGCTAACAGGGCTCGAATGATTTGGAGCCAAGGGTGTTTACTGCATAAAGACTCCTTGACCCTACCTTGGTAGGCGGCATATCCGAAGGCAAAAACGACAAACACCCAGTAACGCACCATGACCAGTTGGGCAACCGGGAAGTCTTTGACAAGCACCTTGGTTATTCCGTCCTGGCTCGCAAAGATAAGCATTGAAAGCAGGCATAGGAAAATCCCGAGTTGAGGCCTTGCGACCCCAGGACTAACGGCAACGGTGGGCGCAGCATTTTCTGTTCGGTCGCACTTCAATCGCAACTCGGTCATGCCCTCCTCCTTAAAATTTTTGCGACAGCCCTTTTTTACTTCACCAACCGCGTTTCTCTCGAAGGCCGGTAACCAAAATACGAGCTGTAGCATTTGCTGAAATGGCTCGGTGAAACAAAGCCGCATGCGACCAGCACATCAACCTGAGACAGCTCTGTGTGCTGAAGCAAGCGCCGTGCTTCGGTAATGCGCAATTCCAGGTAATACCGTTGCGGCGTGGTACCCAGTTGCTCTTTGAACAAGCGCTCTATTTGTCGACGGGAACGTCCGGCATATACCGCCAGTTGGTCCATTTGCAACGGTTCTTCCAGGTTGGCGTCCATCAGTTTGACCACCTCTTTGAGGGGGGCGCTCAACGAGATGTTCTGTGTCGGTTTGATACGCCGATACCGCGACTCTTCGAAAGACAGAATGTCTTCGATGCCCTCGACAAGCGCCTTGCCATGCAGCCCTTTGATCCATTCGAGAGCCATATGATAAGCACCCGCCGGACTCGAAGCCGTGAGCCGGTCTCGATCCATGACAAATGCTTCACTGGTGACATGCGTGACTTTGGAAATTTCTGCGAGCGCAGGTCGGTGCTCGGGATGAATCGCACAACGATACCCTTCAAGTAAACCTGACACGCCCAAAAACCACGCCCCATTCCACAGCCCGGCCAGGGTGATACCCAGTTCCGATGCCGTTTTAAGGATGCTGATCAGCTCGTGATTGACTTTGAGTTCGGTGCGATAGCCGCCGCAGATGACCAGCAAATTAAGGTCTTTGAGTGCTGCGACGTCCAAACGCGCATCCGGTCGAATGACCAGGCCAAGGTCGCTGGTGACCTCTCCGTCCTGCACCCCGAAGGTTCGTGAAGAGAACAACGTAGGCCGCAAAAGGTTGGCAGTGACAATCGTATCGAGCGCTTGCGTAAATGCAGGCAACGAGAAGTGTTCGAGCAGTAAAAATCCTGCCCGGGCATGAGCCGTCGGCTCGCTCCGAGTCTCTTCCAGATAGCGCAGGTTTTTACCTTTCATACACCCGCTGAAATCTCGTCGTTCGATCACTTTGCGCCTCGCTTTTTTTACACTGACAAATGCAGCCTTTGTGCAAACCAAGGTTGAATCTGCGTCTGCGAAGAATCAACCGCTGACGCCGTGACCAAACTGTTTTATGCGAGCTGGAACCCGTGAGCCAGAGGGTCTTTATCATCGACGAAAATGGTGTTGTGACCTATCACCTCAGCCCAGCCGCTGACACTTGGCTTCATTGCGTCGAAGGTTCCGACTTTTACCGACGCCTCAACCTTTCCTTCGTAGATCGTACCAATCAGACTTTCAAGTCGGTAAATGTCGCCGACATTCAGCCGCCCCTTTGCGAAGAGCTGAGCCATCCGGGCCGAGGTACCGGTACCACCGGGAGAACGATCAATAGCTTTATCACCGTAGAATACTGCACAGCGGCCATGCACGGTTCTACTGTGTGGTTTGTCACACCAGATAATGTGGTGAACACCACTGATTCTGCTGTTCTCAGGATGCACAGGGTCACATATGACCGAGAGCGCTGCACGCAGCTTCTGGCTCAACCCCACGATGTCAGCCGTCGTCTGCCCTTCGAATCCAGTCCAGCACTCCTGTGGTTCGACCACCGCATAGAAATTCCCGCCGTAGGCGATGTCCACCGTAAACGTACCAATACCCGGTACTTCCACCACCACATCGGCGCTGTGCAGGTAGCTGGCTACGTTGAACAAGCGAATCGACTCAACAAATTCGCCGCCCATGGTGTATTCGACATCGACCCGTCCTGCCGGTGTTTCAATGGCGAGTTTTCCCGGCTCACGAGGTGTCACCAAGCCCTCTTCAATGACCACGGTCGATAATCCGATGGTGCCCGCTCCACACATCGGCAGGCAGCCGCTGACTTCGATAAACAACGCACCGAAGTCGCAGTCGTCACGTACCGATGGATAGATGATGACGCCGGACATGATGTCGTGCCCCCGGGGCTCGAACATCAATGCGGTGCGTACCCAGTCGTGGTCACGCACGAAAATATCGCGACGCTCCGCCATCGATACGGAGGGCAGCAGCGGTGCTCCGCCCGCTACAACCCGAACCGGGTTGCCGCACGCGTGCGAATCAATGCAAAAAAAGCTGCGTCTCATACTGATGCCCTTTCAAAGGAGTTTGCTGGGGGAGTGACGCTGCAACGCGCCCCGTGACAGTCGATCCAACAGCAGCGCAATAGCGACAATGGCCAGGCCCGCTCGAAGGCCCAAGCCCATCTCCATCCTGGAGAGGCCACGGGTAACTTCAGCCCCCAGACCGCCCGCCCCCACCAAACCAGCCAGCACCACCATCGCCAAGGACATGAGGATGCATTGGTTCAGGCCTACCAACAGCGTGGGTCCGGCTGTCGGCAGTTCAATTTTGAACAGAATGTCTTTAGGTGAAGCACCGGACGCCTGGCCCAACTCAAGGAGATCCTTGGGCAGCTGCTTGAAGGCCAGAGTCGTCAATCTGAGCATCGGCGGGATGCCGTAAACAATCGTTGCGATGATCGCGGGCACCCGTCCCAAGCTGAACAGCATCACTGCGGGGATCAGGTATACCCAGGGCGGCACCGTTTGCATGATGTTCAGAATCGGCAGCAACGCTTCATCTACACGCTTCACCCGGGCGGCCAGAACCCCCAGCGGGAAAGCAATGGCAACAGAGATCAGGACCGACACGCTGACGAGCGCGATCGTCTGGATGGACGCGACCCAAAGGCCAGCGAACAAACAGAAAGCCAACATCAGCGCAGCGAAAACAGCGACTCGCTTATTGGCAAAAAAGAAGGCCGCGACAACGACAATACCGATGAATAAATACGGATGGGGAGCAAGCAGCGTTCCCTCCACTGCACCGAGTACCCCCTCAACGACCTGACTGATCCCTTTGAACAAGCCATGTAAATTCGTGTTCAGCCAGTCAACGGCAGGAGCCAGGTAATCGCCTGGAGAAAATTGAATGTGCGTTGTCATTGGGAAGCCCTCACCCGCGCCTGTGCAGCACTCTGCGCCAGACGATCCAGGATCATGGTCAGGATAACGATAGCGATGGCCGCATTGATCGACTTGGCGATATCCAACGTACGGATGGAACCGTAAATCGCCTCGCCCAAACCGCCCGAACCCACAATGCCGGCGATGACGACCATACCAAACGCCATCATCAGACTTTGGTTGACACCGGCCATGATGCTGGGCATGGCGAACGGTAAGCGGATCTTGAAAAACATCTGCATTCCAGTCACGCCGCTGGCATCTCCCAACTCGATGAACTCCTTGGGTGTCATGCGAATACCCAGGGAGGTCAGTCGTAGCGCAGGGGGAAGCGCAACGATAAAAGTCGCCAACAGCGCCGTGGCAGGGCCGTAGCCGAGCAGTGCAATGGCCGGTAGCAGGTAGATGTAGGGCGGCATCGTTTGGATCAAATCCAGACAAGGATCAACCACACGATCAAAGGCCGGCGCCAGACCGGCAATGACCCCCAGTGGAATGGCGACGACCAGTGCCAGGACAGTCGCTGTGAGCACCAGGGCAAGCGTGCTGACTGTCTCTGGCCACAAGCCGATGACGTCGCAAAACAACAAGGCCAAACCTGTGAGAGTCGCAAAGCGAACGCCAGCCAGACGCCAGCCAATCAACGCCATGACAATCGCTACGGCGTAGTGCGGTGGATAGGCGATACACCACAGCACGCCTTCGTAGATGCCCTTCAGCACCGCATTGACGGCATCGAACACGAACTCGCCATTATCCGAAAGCCATTCCAGTCCTGCATCAATGGAGGTATCAAACTGACTGGAAAAATCCGGCGTGCTCATGCGGACGCCTCCATCGCATTGGCAGTTGCTACGGACGCAGACTCGTTGGGAATACCTTGAACGCCACGCAGCAGATCACGAGGCGTAATGATCCCCACCACTGTTCCGTTATCGACGACGGCAAGCGCGTCGCGCACGGACTTCATCGTCAAACCGATGAGTTCATCGATATCGGCGTCAAGCGAGGTTTTGGTGAGCCTGGAAATGTCGCAAGTCGGATGTGCTGCCTTGTAGGCCTGGACAGACGTCATGACCGAGTGAGCCTTGACCAGATGCAATCGGGAAATGCCGGCGACGAATTCCGCCACGTAGTCGTCAGCCGGGTTGAGCACGATTTCCTCGGCGGTGCCAACCTGAATGATGGCGCCATCTTTCATGATCGCAATGCGGTCACCGATGCGGATGGCCTCGTCCAGGTCGTGTGTAATAAACACCGCGGACTTGCCCAGCTCCTTGGTCAGCTGGCGGAACTCATCCTGCAACTGTCGGCGAATCAGCGGATCAAGCGCGCTGAACGGCTCATCCATCAAAATCACTTCTGGGTCAGCTGTGAGTGCACGCGCCAGTCCGACCCGTTGCTGCATACCCCCGGACAGCTCGCTTGGATAGCGTGAAGTCCACTCGCTCAATCCAACCTTCGCCAGCGCCAGCTCGGCCACTTTGTAACGCTCGGCCTTGCCAACACCCTGCACTTCCAGGCCAAACGCGGTGTTCTCAAGAACCGTACGGTTAGGCAGCAAGGCAACGCTCTGAAAGACCATACCGATATGCCGCGCCCTCACCTCTCGCAACTGTGCGGGTGACAAGGATGAAACGTCCTTGCCTTTGACCAGCACCTTCCCCGAGCTCGGGGTGATCAGCTTGTTCAGCAACCTTATAAGGGTGGATTTGCCACTGCCGGACAAACCCATGATGCAAAAGATTTCCCCCCGGCGAACCTGGAGACTGACATCGGAAACCCCGACCACACAGCCATGGTTTTGCAGGATCTGGGTCTTTGAAAGACCCTGCTGGACAACAGCATCCATGGCTGCCGGTGCATTTTTACCGAAGATTTTCCAAACCGATTGGCAATCTACCAGCACTTCGTCAGTATTAATTGTGGCCATCGTCATTTCGCAATCCATCGAACCAGTTGTTTGCTGGCTTCTCTAATTAATCAAAGGGCGGCAGTGGCAAACAAACAAAACTCAATAGTTCTTGATATTTCCCCAACGATTTACAAGATCTGTATGGCTATCTATCCAGCCCTTGATAGCCTCGTCCATGGTCTTGCCATCCTTGACTTCAGCATTCATTGCGGTGATGTCCGTGATGGGCACATAAACACTGGCCATCAGTTCGCGCGCACGCGGATTGGCTTCAGCGAAGCCTTTGTGCCCGATCCAGTAATAACCCTGCAATGGCGGGAAGACCCCTTTTGGATCTTTCAAGAATTTGAGATCAAATTTCTTGGTCATCCAGGAAGGATCCCAGACGGTTACCGCCACCCATTCTTTTCGATCGACTGCCGACTTTAAAGCCGCGGTCATTGCCGAAGTACTGCCTTCGACCAGCTTGAGCTTGATGTCGTACGCTTTGACCACGTTGTTCGCGTCACTCATCAAACCCGAACCAGGCTCGATGCCAATGATTCTGTTCCCCAGTTTGTCCGCGTTTGCGTTCAGCTGTTCAATGGAGTCGATGTCTACGTAACTGGGTACTGCCATGCCCTGATAAAGACCAAAGGAGACCGGTGACAGCTTCTCGATTTTGTTCTTGTTCTTTTTCCAATAATCGGCGGCGGCGTAATCAATCTGGGATGCCAACACCTGAATATCCCCTTTGCTGAGTGCAGCGTAGGCGATACCCCACTCGGAAAACTCCACGACTTTTACGGTATACCCAGCGTTCTCAAGTACCTTCTTGGTAATGCCGGTAATGGGCACCAAATCCTCCCAGGACATGGTCCCCATTACTATGTTTTTTTCTTCAGCGTGTGCCTGCAAACTCATCATGCCCACCAACGCGAGCGCGCAGAATGCCTTCCAGATATTTCTCATGGATTATTCCGTTCTTATTAGTGACTTGTTAAACGGCCTTTATAGGAAAAGCCGACAACTTAACTTATTAACCTTCTCGCCCGGCCCAAAACTCATGCCAACGAATAACCGAACTGACGCCCAGCTTCGTTATTATCTTGGGGGGTAACCTGCTGGGTCCTGGTGCGTGACTGAAACTGTCCAGAAAGTCAGAACGTGTACCCGAAGCCAACTCCGCCGCCATTACACCTGCCAGGGTGCTCTTGACCGTTCCCAACCCATTTTCGCAGCAAGCCGAATACAGGTTTTCTTCGATCTCGCCAAATGCAGCGGCGCTGTTACGGCTCAAACACAGACGGCCGGCCCAGCTGAACTCCAACGCAGTGGATTTCAATTCGGGAAAGCGTGCATCCAGGGAATGTCGCTGTTCTTTGGCAACCGCAGCTACACGCTCTGGGGTGACCTGGATACTCGGGTCATAGGTGAATTTTGTCCGGATGACGATACGTGAGAGACCGTCTGCAGAGATTTTACGAACAGTCGCTCCCATTGGATCAGCCGGCAACAAGGCCCACCTGGCTTTTCCTGGTACATCTTTCCTGAATTCATCATCACTGTACGCTGCCGTCATGGAGGCGTAAGTGAAGACGTGCAGCAGGCGTCCTTGAAAATGGCCAAAGTCTTCAATGTGGCCGTTGACCGCCAGAATGACCTTGGGTGCGCGCACCACCCCGTTATGAGACCGAGCAGTCCAGCTGGTACCTTGCCTGGACAACTCAATGATTGGAGAGCGCTCATAAAGAGTGATTTCCCCTTCGAGCCCCGCTGCCAGTTCTCTGATGTATTGCGCAGGCTGAATCAACACTGCGCCGGGGGTATAGATCCCACCTTGGTAATAGGTTGACCCAGTGATTTCACGCATTTGCGCTGCATCAAACATCTCGAACTTTTCGCCAATGCGCTCAAGGGATTTGGCGTAATTGACGTTCAGCTTCAAGCCCCGCTCAGTGGCGGCCGCGTTGATCTTCCCTGAAGGATCGAAGGTGTCTGCAGACATGCCGTACTCGCGTGCGGCTTGCGCAGCAAAATCAATCGCGAAACGATTTTGCGTGATTTCCAGAGCCGTTGCAGACTCACTGGCAACGGAGTACTCCCCGGACGACAGACTGTGCGGCACATCGATCATGAAGCCAGAGTTTCTGCCTGCTGGCCCCTTGGCGACTTCATGAGCATCGACCACAACAATGCTGTCACCCGGGTGTAACTGTGAAAGTCTGCGAGCAGCGGACAGGCCGGCAAAACCGGCGCCGATAATCAGCCAATCCGCCGTCACGTTTCCATCAAGCATGCGGACAGGCGCAGTGCGTGCGGAAATCGCCTCCCAACCTGAAACCCCGGTGTCTACCGGCAGGCGCTTGATGGTATGGGTGCTCATTTTTCGGTCTCTTCATCCGACCGATCAGACACATCGATCCAGATGGTTTTGATTTCGGTGTACTGGTCGTGGGCAAAAATGGATTTGTCCCGGCCACCGAACCCTGATTCCTTGTAGCCGCCGAAAGGCGTCGACGCATCGCCCTCACCAAAGCAGTTCACAGTGACAATGCCGGCGCGGATTTCTCGCGACAACTTGATCGCCCGACGCAGACTGCCGGTATAAACCGAGGCCGCCAGGCCGTATACCGTGTCATTGGCCAGGGCAATGGCTTCAGAGATCGTATTGAAGGTGGTCACCGAAAGAATCGGGCCGAAGATCTCTTCCTGGAACAGCCGGTTGTCTCGACCGACACCGTCAATCACGGTTGGCTCTACGAAGGCACCGTCTTTGGTCGCACCACCGTAAACAACTTCAAGCTTTGCGGCGGTGGCGTGCTCAAGGTACGACTTCACTTTTGCGAAATGCTCTGGGCTGACCAGCGACCCTACGCGGTTTTGCGGATCAAGTGGGTCACCCATCTTCCATTCGCGGATGTAGGCGCCCATGCGCTCCAGCAGCTCGTCTTTAACAGACGCGTGGACGATCAGGCGCGAGGTCGCGGAGCAGTTTTCGCCCATGTTCCAGAACGCGCCGTTGACGACATGCTCGGCCACACGATCCAAGTCTTCGGCATCATCCATCACTACCGCCGGATTTTTCCCGCCGCATTCGAGCACGATGCGTTTCAGGTTCGAATCGGCTGCGTAATGCAGGAAACGGCGGCCGGTCGCAGTGGAGCCGGTGAAGCTCACCATGTCGACGTCGTTATGCAAGCCAATCGGCTCGCCGACCTCTTTGCCCGTGCCGGTCACAATGTTGAGGACACCGGCGGGTATACCGGCTTCAAACGCCAGCTGAGCGACACGTAACGTGGTCAGCGACGTTTGTTCGGCAGGTTTGACGATGACCGAGCATCCTGCGGCGAGCGCCGGGCCGATTTTCCAGGCCAGCATCAGCAGCGGGAAGTTCCAGGGCAACACGCAGCCCACCACGCCGATCGGCTCCCGAACGACCATGGTCAGCGCGTCGCTGCCCACCGGGGCGGTGTTGTCATAAATCTTGTCGATCAGTTCCGCGTGCCAACGCAGGGTGTGGATGGTGTCCGGCACATCGACCAGCTGACACTCACTAACAGGCTTGCCGCTATCGAGGCTTTCGAGGACGGCCAGTTCGTGTTGATGGCTTTCAAGCAGGCTCGCAAACTTCAGCAGAACAGCTTTGCGCTCCCTGGGAGAAATCGATCTCCAGCGTCCATCCTCGAAGGCCTCTTTGGCGTTACTCACCGCAAAGTCGACATCCTCGGACGAACAGGCAGCGACGTCTGTCAAAAACTCACCCGTTGCCGGGTTGTTCGTGGCGAAGGTTTTGCCAGAGATCGCGGGCTTGAACGCGCCATTGATGAACGCGTTGGATGGCAGCGAAATGTCTTTAGCCAGAGCGGCATATTCGGCCTTGCTCAGAAGATCACCCATGGCTGGCTCCCGAAGTAATGTTGGCTACGTTGCGTTTAAGTTCAGTAATGACCGACGCGAAACCCTGCTTTTCGTCCGCTTCAAGTGGCTGCAATGGCAGGCGCACGTTACCGACTTTCAATCCGGCAACTTCGCAGCCGTACTTGATCGACTGCACGAACTTGCCACCGTCCAGGGCATTCATCAGCGGCATCATTGCCGACATGATTTGACGGCCTTTGTCGAAGTTCTTTTCGATCACGCAGGCTTCATAAAGCGCAACGTGTTCCTTGGGCAGGAAGTTGGAACCTGCGCACACCCAACTGCGGGCGCCCCAGGCAAAAAACTCGAGGGCCTGGTCGTCCCATCCACAGGACAAGGCGATGTTGGGAAACTGCCGGGCCAGCATATGCACCTGGCCCATGTCGCCGGAACTTTCCTTGATGGCGACGACGTTTTTCGATTGACTGACACGCGTGAAATATTCTTCATCCATCGAAACGCACATGCGCCCCGGATAGTTGTAAAGCATGATCGGCAAGTCCGCTGCGCGATCGATCGTGAGCGCGTGAATCGCGTTTTCCTGTGAGGTTGGCAGCGCGTAAGGCGGGGACGTAACGAGAATGGCGTCCGCTTTGATCGATTTGGCATCCTTGGCGTACTGAACCGCATCTTCGGTACGAATCGCCCCGGTACTGACGATCAGTTGCACCCGAGTGCCGATCACATCTTTGGCGTAGGCCGCCAACTCGGTGCGTTCTTCCGAAGTCTGCGCATAATACTCGCCGGTCGACCCGCCGATAATAATGCCGTGCACCTTCGCCTCAATCAGCGATTCCAAAACTTCCGAGTACACATTCCAGTCAATCTCCCCATCAGAGTTATAAGGAGTTACTGCTGGCGTATAAATACCTTCAAATTTCAAGATAAATGCTCCGAATGCGAGTTACGTGGAAGGTCAACGAGCGCGTCAGCCTTGATGCCTTGAGGCGCGATAAAAATCTCCATGTTTTCACGGGACAGTTCCCAGTGTTCAAACACGAGATAAACGACGGCGCTTTGGTTAACTGTTGAATCCAGACTGGCATGGGCCAAGAAGGCGGTCAATAGAGTGTATTTCCGGCGTATACATTTCTAGAGGGATGCTTCACTCGTCATTAAAAATACTTTTTTCTTTGTTTTCAATGACTTGAAATTCCCTCATCAGAGCCGCGACGTCAATCGATAACATTTGTTTATGCATTGATAAGAGTAAATGTTTCTTGTTGATGCATCATTGCCGTCGTAGTCTTACAACAGCGATATTCTACCGACGAATTGGCGGCGAAGCTCACTTGTACACTCGTCCCATTAGTTAGGATCCGTTTGCCCGGGCTCGACTAAGGTACTGTAGAAATATTGCTATCGATGCAAACATCGGCATTTAAGAATTGTCTGCATTAGTAAGGACTCAGAAACGAAATGAGTGCACGGATGGCACCACCATCCAAGAAGGCACATTTTTCGTAAGACGCTTCCTGGACGTGGCAAACCGTTCCGGTTCGCGGATAGAAGCAGCACGGTTTGATGGTCTTGCATCCACAGACGGTACTGCGAACTCAAGACCGTTTAGCCTCATCTCGCTGAGCTGGCTGAATGTGTCGCCCCTTTGGTATTTTGGAGTGTGTTGACCGTGAGCACTAAATCGGCAGTTTCAAATCTTGTTGCGCAGCGCAAGCCTGACCATGCGCTGCCAGGTGCCCTCTATAGCGACCCGGATGTTTACAGGCAGGATCTGGAACAGATCTGGCACAAAAGCTGGATCTTCGCAGGGCACACATTTGAGCTGGAGAAGTCGGGTCAGTACCTGTCGCTGCAAATCGGCGATTACCCTGTCGCTATCGTGCGCGGCGCAGACAAGCAGATTCGTGCATTCCACAACGCCTGCCGCCATCGCGGCTCCAAGGTGTGCCCGGAAGCAAGCGGCAAGGTCGCCAAGCTGGTGTGCCCTTACCACAAATGGACATTCGAGCTGGATGGCAGACTGCTTTTCGCCGGGAACATGGGGGACGATTTCGACAAGTCTCAGCATGGTTTGAAACCCGTGCATTGTGAGGTCGTCGAAACCTACATCTATGTGTGCGTCGCTGACGTCGCCCCTGACTTTTCTTCATTCAGAAAGTCCGTCACCCCTTTCGTTGCGCCTCATAACCTGGACGACTGCAAAGTCGCGTTTGAGTCGAACATCATCGAGAAAGGCAACTGGAAACTGGTTTTCGAGAACAACCGCGAGTGTTACCACTGCGATTTTACTCACCCGGAATTGATGCACTCATTCGTCGACAACCCATCAGTGGGCGGCGCTGGCGGTGATGAGGATCTCGAACTCAAAGAGCATTGGGACCGCTGCGAAGCGGCAGGCCTGCCAAGCCGATTGGTCATGGACGAAGACGGTCGCTTCCGCATGACGCGCATCCCCCTGTTTTCCGGGGCCGTCAGCTACACAATGGATGGCAAGCCTGCGGTTGGCGGTCGCTTGGACACAACCGGTGAAGCCAACATCGGTGCGCTGCTTTATTTCAACTACCCATCGACCTGGAACCACTTTCTGGGCGATCACGCGCTGAGCTTCCGCGTTCTGCCCATCGGTCCGGGCGAGACGTTGGTCACTACAAAATGGATCGTCAAGAAGGACGCGCAGGAAGGTGTCGACTACGACATCGATCGCCTGACCAAGGTTTGGCTTGCAACCAATGACCAGGATCGCACCCTGGTGGAAGGCGCACAGGTAGGGGTCAGCTCCCCTGCTTACGAGCCGGGCCCGTTATCGGTGGCTAGCGAAATTGGTGTGTGTCAGTTTGATGACTGGTACTGCAAAACGATGCTTGAGCAACTCAATGACACGATCCCGTTAAGGTCTGTCGGCTAAGTGCAAAACTGCCGGTGGTGAGCACCACGAATGATCACCACCGGCACACCCAAACCTCTCCCCTCTGCGCAAACCGAGTCACTGCCCAGCCAGCACTCCTATCTTCTAAACGGCTCAGGAAAACTGGGCGAGAATCCAGTCTCGTAGTCGGCAACACGCTTCGTCGCTCACCCGGTCTTCACGGAAAGTCAGATAATGCTGGCTTTCATGGAGAACCACTTCCTGATCGACTGGACGAACCAGTGATCCGTTTTCGATTAGATTCGCAACCAGATGATTCCATCCAAGGGCTACACCCTGGTGGGTCAAAACCATACTTATCACCAGGTTGTAGTCGTTTGCATTGAAAACGTGAGGGCTATCGTGAGGCCGCTTTTCAATATCGACATCGTGATAGGCCAGCCAAACGCCCCAGTCGACGTGCTCCGCTACCTGGGATCGGCCATAGGGGCTGAGATTTAGCAAAACCCCATCGCGCAACCCTTCCAGGCTGGACAGCTCAGGATGCTCCTCTTTATATCGAGGTGTGCACACCGGGTAGATGACGTCATGAAACAACGGATAACTACGATAACCATCCTGAACCTTGGCCATCTTGGTGATGAAGATGTCGGGGGTTACACCGGGTTCCATCGACAAAAAGTTTTGAGTGGTCACCAGATTCAGATCGATATCAGCGTTCTGAGTGAAAAAACCCGGCAGTTTGGCTGCTAACCAAAGAGCCGAAAACGCTGGGGAACAGCAAAGCGTCAGCGTTCGCTTACCTGCATTGTTGGTGCGAATGCGTTCCGCTGCCTGGGAGATGTTTACGAAGGAAAGCTGCGCAGCATCGAAAAAAATGGAGCCGGCCTCAGTCAGCTCGACCGCTCGACCGACCCTCTTGAACAGATCAACCCCAAGGTACGTCTCAAGCTCTCGAATCTGACGACTGATTGCCGCTTGAGTAACGCACAGTGCCTCTGCCGCTCGCGTGAAACTCTGGTATTTGGCGGCCGCTACGAATGACTTGACTGCTTTCAGAGACGGCATTTTCAGCAACGTCATATCTGGATCGATGTGCTTAACCATAACCTAAAGTATTTAATGTCCGGTTCGGGGCCCCTTGGGAGGGCCTTAAAGGAGGAGATCGGCGGGAGGGTTCCACCTGGGAGTGCATGCTTGAGAGTAGCTGAAAGAGAAGGTCTACAACAGGGAAAACGGCGCTTCGCTGAACAACAAACACTGGCGGCATCGAAAACGGATATCAACGCAGGATCGATAACATAGCGTTATTGATTGGTCAGAAGAAATGTTGTTAGACGCTGACTCTATTAGGTAATAACTTGTCACTCAAGGCACTGCCAAATTCAGCGTCGATAAAACAAAAATAATAAACATCACATAATAAAGAGGATGGTCACAATGACTAATTCCCAACTCTTCTCCCAGCTTGACTGCCCCCAAAAGCACCGTCTTAACTGATCAAGACACGTATACCTAAATTCTTGATCTTACGCCGTAATTGCAACAGGAGGGGTTATGAGTCTTGGTGACGAGATACTCTCGGTAAAAAACATTTACAAAGTCTTTGGCCCTCAGCCGAAGCTCGCGATGGAGATGCTGGCTCGCGGTGCTGACAAGAATGAAATTTTCAGCAAAACCGGTCAAGTCGTTGGCGTTTTTAATGCCAGTTTCTCCGTAAAACGTGGAGAGATTTTCGTCATCATGGGTCTTTCCGGTTCTGGAAAGTCGACGATGGTGCGGTTATTCAATCGACTGATCGAGCCAACCTCTGGAACAATCCATCTTAACGGACAAGAAATCACCGGTCTTTCGGACGCCGACCTTCTTAGCGTTCGTCGCAAAGACATGAGTATGGTGTTTCAGTCGTTTGCGCTGATGCCACACATGAGTGTGATCGACAACGTTGCTTTCGGTCTGGAAATCTCTGGTGTCGAGGAGAGCGAGCGGCATAAGCGTGCACTTGAGGCACTCAAACAGGTAGGTCTCGAGGGACACGCCTACAGCTATCCGCACCAGCTGTCTGGCGGTATGCAGCAGCGCGTGGGTTTAGCCCGAGCGCTGGCCAATGACCCTGCCATCCTGCTGATGGATGAAGCCTTCTCTGCTCTCGACCCGTTGATTCGCAGCGAAATGCAGGGCGAATTGATCCGCCTGCAAGCAGAACAACAGCGCACCATCATCTTCATCTCGCATGACATTGAAGAGGCAATTCGCATCGGCCATCGCATTGCGATCATGGAAGGTGGCCGCGTGATACAGATCGGTACTCCACAAGAGCTGCTTTGCAACCCGGTGAATGATTACGTCAAAGCGTTCTTCAAAGGTTTCGATGCCTCGAAGATTCTGAAGGCTGGCGATGTTGCCAAGATCTGTGCTGAGCACCCTTACGCCAAGGACCAGTCCACACCTACGCTGCAGGCTGACGCTCCACTTCATGACGTCTTTCACATCGTCGCCAATGCCGTTAACCCGGTTGCCGTGCTGGATCGCCAGGGTGTTTTCAAAGGCACGATTTCCAAGAGCCTACTGCTCCAGACAATGAGCCGTCACTAATAGTCTCTATTTGTTGGCTTGCCAGGCTCAGACATTCAGGTGATTAGCATGAACGAATTCAGTCTTCTAGACCCGTTTCAATCCATCAACGTCCCCTTGGGCCAATGGGTAGAGGTCGCCCTAAATTTTCTGGTACAAAATTTCCGCGAGATATTTCGTTCGATAAGATGGCCAATCGATCAAGTTCTGAACGGCATTCAATATGGATTGCTGTCTATTCCTCCGTCGATTTTCATCATTGCTGCAACGCTATTCGGCTGGCAGGTGGGAGGAAAAAAAATAGGCATCCTCTGCTTCGTTACCCTCTCCCTTTTAGGGGTGATCGGCGTGTGGAATGACGCGATGATAACCCTCGCGCTGGTGCTCACTTCACTGTTCTTCTGCGCGATTATTGGCATACCGTTGGGAGTCCTGTGCGCCCGCAGTGACCGATTGGAAATGCTTCTTCGCCCGGTATTGGACGCGATGCAAACGCTGCCAGCGTTCGTCTATCTGGTACCCGTCGTCATGCTGTTTGGCATCGGAAACGTACCGGGGGTGTTGGTCACGATCATCTTCTCGGTGGCGCCGCTCGTCAGGCTTACTAACCTGGGAATCAGGCAAGTGCCAGAGGATAAGGTCGAGGCAGCCAGAGCCTTCGGATGTACCCCACGTCAAATGCTGATGCGAGTCCAGTTTCCGTTGGCCGCCCCTACGATCATGGCCGGGTTGAATCAGGCATTGATGTTGTCACTTTCGATGGTTGTGATCGCATCGATGATCTCGGTGGGTGGACTGGGTCTGATGGTACTTCGCGGTATTGGGCGCCTCGATATGGGCCTGGCGACCGTGGGTGGCCTGGGCTTGGTTTTACTGGCGATCTTTCTTGACCGCCTGACCCAGGCAATGGGCGAGCGCAGCAATAGAGCAACCAGAGGCGAACATTGGTACCAGACAGGCCCTGTAGGGGTGTTGTATCGCCTGAAAAGACAAAGTGTCGTTAAAGAAGAAATAGATATCAGGCCAAAGAAAAGTTAACCCGCGTAGCAGCGCGCCCCTGAACCTAATAAAAAGCTGGCTCCTTAAACCACGCAAGGTAGACGATAATGAATTTCACACAATGCACAATGAAACAAAAACTTATTCGTTCTATGGCGCTTCTAGCATTAACGGTATCACCTGTTTTCGCATCCGCTGCGACAGCGCAACAACCCGGCCAAGGGATATCAATCACCCCCATCTTCCCGTCTATCGCCGAAGAGCGATTTCGCGGAGAGATTGCAATGGCGGGCCTTAAAGAGCTGGGGTACAAAGTTCAGACTCCCAAGGAGACCGAGTATTCCACCATGTTTGTGGCGATCTCTGGTGGCGATGCTGACTTCACGGTACATATGTGGGAGACGCTGCATGAGGCTTTTTACAAAAAAGCCGGTGGCGATGACACGATGGTGAAGTCCGGCGACATTATGCCGGGTGTTTTGCAGGGCTACATGATTGATAAAAAAACGGCTGATGAGCACCACATTACGTCTATCGCAGATTTGCAGAAACCGGAGATTGCCAAGCTGTTCGATGGCGATGGTGACGGTAAAGCGGACCTGACGGGTTGCAACCCCGGTTGGGGCTGTGAACTGATCATTGCACACCATATGAAAGCCTATGACCTGAACAAGACCGTTTCAAATAACCAGGGCTCCTATTTTGCCCTGATGGCCGACACCATTGCTCGTTATAAACAAGGCAAGCCGATTCTCTATTACACCTGGGTACCTCAGTGGATTTCCGGTGTACTGGTCGAAGGCAAAGATGTTGTGTGGCTGACCGTGCCGCGTACCGATCTTCCGAGTGGCAAGAACGATACCAATACTACATTCAATGGCAAAAACCTGGGTTTCCCGGTAGACGTCGTCAAAGCCGTTGTTAACAAAGAGTTCGCCGAGAAGAATCCGGCGGCGGAAAAGTTTTTGTCTGAAATGCAGATCACCACCGACGACGAAAGCGCGCAGAATCTCAAAATGCACAATGGTGAGAAAAGTGCAGCTGACATTACGCGCCATGCCTCGGAATGGATCGCCGCTCATCGCGCAAAGTACGATAGCTGGATAGCAGACGCCCGCGCCGCTGCAAATACCGCCACCGCAAAGAAGTAGTCTCGTCATCTAAAGCTGCGTAAAGGTTGCCCCTCGCCGGGCAACTTTTTTATCCGTTTCGGCGTTCATCATTCAGGAATCATGAAATGCAGTTGTATTCATTCGTCCAGAATTTCAGTTACAAGGACGCGCCCCTGCATACACGCGAGCTGGTTAAAACTTGCCTGCTCGACATCATTGGTGTGGCCGCCGGAGCCCGCGACAATCAAACCAGCGTTATGCTCAAAACTTACGCTGACACCCACTACTCAGCCAATAAGCTGTCCAGCCGCCTTTGGTTCGACGGCAGAGCCGTACATCCATTGGGGGCCGCTTATGCAGGCGGCTTCAGCGTAGATAGCCTGGATGCACATGAAGGTCACTTCACATCCAAGGGGCACGCGGGTGCAACTGTTGTCCCGGCCATTGTTGCATTGGTAGACGCGTATCGCAGTCAAGGCAAAGACATCAGCGGCGAGGAGTTCCTCAGCGCACTGTGCATTGGTTACGAGACGGCCTTGCGTGCGGGCCAGGCCTTAATGGCCACTGCCCCGGAATATCATGCCTCAGGCGCGTTTTCCGGAATCGGGGTCGTTTGTGCGGGAGCCCGCCTGCTGAAACTGGATGAAACGACGTTTCGTCACGCGCTGGGTATCGCGGAATATTTTGGCCCGAGGTGCCCGATGATGCGCCTGGTGAGCTTTCCGACGATGTTGCGTGATGCCCACGGCGCCGGGGCGTATGCCGGACTGAACGCATTACTGATGGCACAGCTCGGTGTCACTGGCGCTCCAGCCGCTACCGTTGAACCTTTGGAGATTTCCACTTTCTGGCAGGACATCGGAACCCGCTGGGAGATTGATGAACAATATTTCAAACCGTGGCCGGTATGTCGCTGGGCGCAGCCGGCACTCACGGCCATGACCGATTTGATGCGAGCGTATCCAGTCATCACTGCGGAGTTGATCGAGACCATAAATGTCGAGACATTCCATGAGTCTGTGTGCTTGCAGGGGCATTTTCCGAAGAATGCGGACGAGGCCCAGTATGCGCTAGCGTTCCCACTTGCCGCCTTGATCGTTCGCGGAAAGCTGGGCCCTGACGAAGTCACTGGGGATTCCATTCATGCGCCGGACATCTTGAACATCAGCGAGAAGATAATCCTTCATGAGGCGCCCGACCTGTCCGCCAGGTTCCCGGAGGAAATTCTCTCCCGCGTCACGGTTACCCTGAAAGACGGCACGCGTCTTACGAGCCCAACCGCGACGGCCAAGGGCGACCCCGGCAACCCTATGTCGAGTGCCGAACTCACGGCTAAATATCATTTGCTGGCTGATGACAGCTTGGGATCCACGCTCAGCAATGCGATCAAGAACAGTGTTGAAGCACTGCCTGAGAGTGATGACTGCCAGTCATTCTTTGATTTGTTGCTGTCTGCTCCAAAAACCGCTGTCTAGATTGCGCAACGGTTTCGTAGCTATTGGTAAAGGGGTCAAAGAGGATTTATGCCATTCGTATTCGAGAGCGTGCTTAAAGACAAGAACATGGGGTACTCCTATACGGCGGAGAAACCATCAATGCCGCAGGCGGTGACTCGTGTAGCTTTCGTGCTTTTGAACAATTTCTCGATGATGTCGTTCACCGGCGCTATCGATGCGCTGGTGACCGCAAACTTGATTAGCGAGACACCGGCATTCGAAGTGTTGACCGTTGGTATCAAAAGTCGTCTGGTCATGAGCGATCTGGGAATTGCAATTTCAGCAGACCTGGAGTTATCCCAATTGCCAGATCGTATCGACGTTCTCATCGTCGCAGGTGGTTTACGGGTGAAGTTGATCAGCGATCCGATATTACGGCGCAAGCTACGTAACGCCGCCTCTCTTGGTGCGACCATGGGCGGTTTGTGGAACGGCGCCTTTTTCCTGGCGGAAGCTCAGTTAATGGACGGTGTCGAGTGTGCCTTCCATCCAGACGGGCGAGCGATGATGGAGGATGTCTTCCCCAAAGTCCTGGTTTCCTGCCGAACTCACGTAATAGATAGAAACCGTATCACGTGCGCCGGTGCCAGTAGTTCCTTACGAATGATGCTGGAACTCATCACCGCTAAACAAGGCGTGTCGCTGACCCATGCTGTCGAGGAAATACTTAGCTGCGATCAAACCCCTGAAGTCTCTGGGATATCGACGGTCATCGTTGACTCTGACCCCACCTTGCCACAAACCCTGAAGCTCGCTTTAGAACTGATGCAAAAGAACATCGAAGAGCCGCTTTCCATCGACGAACTGGCCGAATGCGTGAACATTTCCCGACGACAATTGGAGCGCCGTTTCTGCCGCTTCGTCGGCGCCACCCCCACACGTTACTACCTGGAACTGCGCTTGACTCGAGCGCGTCAGCTTATTCTGCAGAGCAATCGGCCGATCACCGATATCGCGATCGCGACCGGCTTTTGCAGTTTCGCCAACTTCCATATGCGCTTTCGTGACTTCTTTGGCGTAGCGCCAAGTAGCTATAGAGCGACGTATGAGCGCAGGCGTTAGTTTTCCGAAACGCAAGCACGCAAAAAACCAAAGAAATCCGCAAAGTCTAAGCCGAGCAAATGATGGTTAACATCATCGATAAGGATTACCGAGAATTATGAATGCTCCATCGTCAGTGTTGATACCGACGGCTAACTACAGCGAGCGGATGTCTACACGCATTGCCTTCCTCATCGCGGGCTTACTCATGTCCGCTTGGGCGCCTCTGGTTCCATTGGTAAAGGCACGCGTTGGTTTGGACGATGGTGGCTTGGGGTTGCTGCTTCTCGGCCTTGGCGGCGGATCTATTGTAGCCATGCCGTTTGCTGGATATCTCACTGCGCACTATGGGTGCCGACCGGTCGTCATCTGGGCAACTATTGCACTGTGTGCCGTTCTTGCGCTTTTGAGCACCGTGGTGTGGCTACCTGGCCTGGTGATAGCTGTCATTATCTTCGGCGCCAGCATGGGCATGCTTGATTGCGCCATGAACATACAGTCCGTCATCGTCGAGAAAAACAGCGGGCAGGCACTTCAGTCTGGCTTCCATGGCCTTTACAGCGTCGGAGGTATATTGGGCGCCGGGGCGATGACCGCTTTACTGACCTTCGGCCTGGATCCACTGATGGCTGCGCTCTGTATCGTTGCCACAGTTTTGGGAGCACTTTACAAGGCTGCACCTGCTTTGCTGACTTATGGCACTGAACGGGGCGGGCCATTGTTCGCGGTGCCCAGGGGTATCGTGCTGTTTTTAGGGACGCTCTGTTTCATCGTATTCCTCACTGAAGGTGCAATGCTTGACTGGAGCGCGGTCTTCCTTGTCTCGAATCGAGGGTTAGAGCCGAGCATCGCCGGTTTGGGCTACGCATCCTTCGCCGCTGCAATGACGGTGGGCCGCCTGACGGGAGACGCCATCGTCAGCAAACTAGGCGGCGTGCGCGTAGTTGCGCTAGGCGGGCTCTGCGCAGCCGCAGGCATGCTCGTGTCGCTTGGAATCGATGGCTGGCCCGCGTCCCTGGTCGGCTATGCCCTGGTCGGGGCTGGCTGCTCGAACATTGTCCCAGTGATCTTTACCGCTGTAGGCCGGCAACAACGCATGCCACAGGCGGTTGCCATCCCCGCTGTCATCTCGATGGGCTACGCGGGCATTCTGATAGGTCCCGTATTTATTGGGGCAGTCGCCCATCTAAGCACCTTGTCATTCGCTTTGGGCTGCCTGATTGTTCTGCTGGTTTTTGTCAGTACAACAGCTCGAATACTTCGTAATTAACCGAATCTTTTCAGGCGCGATATCTCTCCACTTCATCCTGGAGAGACCCAATAAGAATTGCTTCAGCGTTATCCCCCCACGGAGAGGTTCAGAAGATGAGTGATTTTGCTTTCCCAGGCGTCAACCTTGCGGTGACTACCCCGTTCGACACCGACGGGAAGATCGACTTCGCACGCTTTGAAACCCTTCTTGAGCGCTACATCAGTGCGGGAGTAAATGGATTCGTCCTGAGTTCAGGCACCGGCATGCATGTCTATCTTTCCAAGGAGGAATCCAGGGAGTTGGTGGCCTTTGGATCGAAGGTAATACGCGGCCGCACCAAGATTATCGTCCAGACCTCGGCCCTGCTGGTAGACGATGTCGTAGAGCGGACGTTACACGCCGCTGAATGTGGTGCTGATGGGGTCATGGTATTGCCGCCTTTTTTTGAAGGCCCTACCGACGACGAGGGTGTGATCCATTTTTACTCAGCCGTAGCGAAGGCCGGCTTGCCGATCATCGGCTACAACGTACCTCAAGCGGTCGGCGTCGAAGTCACTCCGGATCTTCACCGCAAACTGTGCCTGATCCCTGGTTTTTCAGGCGTCAAGGACAGCAGCGGCGATCTCGGCAAACAAGCCTCACTGATCCGCACCGGGTTGCCTGTCATGAATGGCGCTGACCCTTTGGTTCCCTATGCGCTCTTTGCTGGCTGTGCAGGGCTCATCTGGGGCGGTGCGAACATGGCTCCCAAGACCTGCGTCGCGCTGGTAAAAGCCGCCACCCAACATCGTTGGGATGAGGCTCGGGAAATCTGGATGCTGCTTGAACCCGTGATGTCGCTGATTTGGGAGGGCGACTACGTTCAATCCGTTTATGCCGGCGCCAACATCACCGGATACGGCGCCGGCCAACCCCGGCGTCCCCTGACTCCCCTGTCTGCCGAGCGGACCAGAGTGTTACGCGACGCGCTAGGGCAACTGGTAGAACTCGAAGCCGCAGCGTCCTGAGCAAGGGGAACACCATGTTCGTCGCTTCAAAATTACCGAAACTGACCACAGCCTCCGGTTGGGTTGAGCTGCTGGACCGGCGAACGCCGACGTTTCCCCTTCAAAAGGCAATTACAGTCGATATTGCAATCATTGGCGCAGGCTTTGCGGGCCTTTCCGCTGCCCGCAGAATTTCGCAAATCGACCCCACGACCACTGTCGCCCTGCTTGAGGCCACGATCATTGGGGAAGGTGCCGCAGGACGCAACTCTGGCTTCATCATCGACCTGCCACACGAAGTGTCTTCAGATGACTACGGCGGAAATTCCCTGGCTCGTTCCAGGCAGGATATTTTCCTGTATCGAAGCGCGATCGATCTCGCTGCCGGTGTTGCTGAAGATCAGCAATGGGGACCTGAGATCTTCAATCCATGCGGGCGATACAGCGTGGCCATGGGATCGCGCGGCGAAGAACATATCAAGGCCTATGCGAAGCAACTGACAGCTTTAGGCGAGCGTCATCAAATACTCAGTGCTACGGAAATTTCGCAGATCACAGGTACACCTGCCTATACGGCTGGCCTGTTCATGCCTGGCACGGTCATTGTGCAACCGGCTGCATACATCCGAGGCGTCGCGGATAGCCTGCGTGCAACGGTACAGGTATTCGAGCAGACACCGGCTTTATCCTTTGAAGTTAAAAACGGCAGCTGGCTGATCAAGACACCTGACGGCTCCGTGACAGCCCAAAAAATAATCTTGGCCAACAATGGATACGCGCGTGACTTTGGCTTCTTTCAGAAGACGCTCATGCCTATCTTCACCTATGCATCCATGACGGAGGCGTTTGATCCCGACCTGCTTTCTGGACAAAGACAGTGGGCCGCCACCCCTGCCCTGCCCATGGGCACGACCGTGCGGCGAATCGCTGGCAGGGACGGTGATCGAATACTGATTCGTTCACGCTACACCTTTAGCACCAAGGTGCAGGTCAGCGAAAACGCGGTGAACAGCGCTGGCAAGGCTCATGATAAAAAATTCGCCAGTCGTTTTCCGATGCTACCAAAGGTTCGTATGCAGTACCGGTGGGGTGGGGAAATGGCGGTGACACTGAACGGAGTACCCGCCTTTGGAGAAGTTGCGCCTGGTGTGATCAGCGCTTGCGGCTGCAACGGCCTTGGGGCGTCTAAATCCACCGCTGCCGGGATCGCCGCAGCAGATTTCGCGATGGAAAAAAGCACGCCGATTCTCGACATCTTCAACGACTACGCGCCGCCCAAGAAGTTGCCAGCAGAACCTTTCCTCAGTATCGGGGCGAGCGCCAATCTTTATATGAAAGAGCTGCTCGCTGGCCGTGAGTAAGGTGACCTCGCCTTGGTAAATCAAAGGCGTTTCCCACGGCGACCCGCGTTGTCTATTCGAGAGGTAAAGGGCTATGCAATTCAACTGCAATATGTCGGAGCAAGAACTCCTGATGCATGGAGTGATTATGCGGGAGGCACTCCTGCGAATCCTTGCCCGTCATTCCCCACTTTGCGGGATCGACGGCGGGGATACTGAAACCTGTGTTCGCTCCTTGGCTGATGCCCACTTGAACATCGGCCTGCCTCCCTTCAAGGGCAACCCCCTGCCCTCGTCCTTGCACTCCACGGTCTCACAGGCGTTATCTGACGCTCCCAGAATTCAGAGTGACTTCAAAACTCTGCTAACAGCGCTTGAGCCCCTATTACGCAATAGCCGGTGGATAAAGCGACTCGCTACTGAAAGGGATGATGCCGGCCTCGAAGAAAAACATCGGCATGCATTGATTCTCGGAGAAGGCGCGCTGTTCGAATGTTCAACGATGACAGTGGGACTGGCTGTGATGGCGCCCAACCTTTGCTACCCCTTCCATGCGCATCCCCCTGCAGAATTCTACGTCGTTTTATCAGAAGGTGATTGGTACCGGGAAGATGTCGGATGGTGGAATCCGGGGCCTGGCGGTGTGGTGTTCAACCCCCCGTCAGCTGTCCATTCAATGAGGTCTACCCACAAGCCGCTGCTAGCACTATGGGGCCTGATACACGAATCGTCACAGCCCATTCGTGAACGCAAAACTTCAGCGGATCTGGTGTTCCCTGGCGGACGATCAGAGCAGCCGTAATCCAGCATTCGCTTAGTTACATCGGCAGCCACCCGTCAACTCGGATCTAAGTCACACATATTGAATGCCGAGCCGCCTTGGTCGCGGCATAGACCGAATGCAGCGGGGAGCCCTTTTTGTGCGCCACCGAGGCGTTGAGGACTACCGACGCCCCCTCGCTGAGCAGCGGCAGCGCCTTTTGCACGGTGAAGAACAGACCGCGGACATTGGCGTTGAACTGCCTGTCGAAGTCCTCCGGCGTCACCGCCTCGAACGACGAGAGACTGCTGACGCCCACGTTGGCGAACAACACATCGATCCTGCCCAAGCGCGTGCCGACTTCAGCATAGAGGGCGTCCAGTGCTTCCAGATCGGAAACATCCGCGACGATGGCCACGGCGCTTTCGCCAATTTCGGTGGCGGCTTTATCGAAGGCGGATTTGGTGCGGCCGACGATGACGACATTTGCGCCTTCCTGGGCGAACAGCTTCGCTGAGGCGAGGCCGATGCCACTGCCGCCGCCTGTGATTACAGCGACTTTTCCAAGTAGTTTTCCCATTTCATGTACTCCTTGCATCGATAGGGTGTGATAAAGCGCGTCGCACCGGCGCGGTTACGTCTGGAACAGCGCGAAGGTGAGGAACATGTCGAGGTAGCCAGGCATCACGCCCTCCGCCAGCACGCCAACCATCGACACTTGGCCACTGCTTGCCGGGATGTCGCGCTCCACCTTCGCGGCGCTGTTCAAGTCGGTCGTCGGAGTGCCGCCGCTGACCTACGTCGCGACGTGGCGTATTTATCGTGCCAAGCTCATCCTCGCTGCCGGCCACTCGATCGCAGCTGCGGCGCAGCAGACGGGATACGGCAGCGACATCACACTCAGCCGCGCGTTTAAAGCCGCGACCGGCGTGTCACCTGGACAATGGCGGCGCGAGCGGCGGACCTCCGGCCGCAATGATCCGCAGCCTGATAGATTGGTGACGCTAACTTAACTCGGGTTTGAAGTTGACCTGCCGATGGTCGTGGCGCTATCCGGGGTAAGGCTGAACCCCGTGAGCAATTGCCCATCGTAGGGAGCGACAGGGGCAAAACCAGGGGCATGTTCATGACTCTTCGGCCTGTAAAGTCGAGGTAGAGCCCTGGTGAAATGTTCTTCGGGGATCCGGACAGTCTTTAAGTTGCCTTGGCGAGAGATCATCAGGGTTAAATCTCCATTCTCGAACAATGGATGCTTTCAACCCTGAATGCAGAGATGAAGGGCCGATTCCTGCCCTCCAAATGGTGTTAGCGCAGCTGGTCGATGTTCTCGTCGATTCGGCCTTGAATGGTATCCAGGGTGTCTTGGGTGATCACGCGTGGGTACAGGTTCTCGGCGATGGTCGCAAACTGGCTCGCGACGTTGCAAATTTTGTCAATGATGCCGCCAGCAGTCTCCACTGAGACCTCTGCTTCGTCTGCAAGTCTGAGCATCGCGTCTCGATCAATCTCCAAGGCCTCGCCCATCACGTCCATCTGGTGATAACCGCCCGGTCCCTCGCAGAAAGTCACATCGTAGGCCGGCGCCAGCTGCCATGCACCGGACGGAGACATGACGTAGGCGAAGTTTTTTGGGTGGTCGTCTCGGTTGTTGAATGCAACATTGAAGACGGCGCGCTCGAAGGCGATAGCTTTCTCTCGCACATCGTTGGTGCACATCTGCGTCGCACGCAAGAAGTTGACATAGTCCAAGGACCCCGGTGACTTGTAGTCGGCCCCGGTAAAGACTGCAAGGCTTTGCATGGGCACGCGCTTGCCGTCCATACGATCAAAGCGCTTACTCGCGAAGGCTGCCAGCCCGTTGGGCAGACTGAAATGCCGGGTGTCCGGGGTCTGGATGCCGCACATGCGCAAGCACTCGGCATAGACCATTTCGATAGCACACACCTCGGGATGTTCTTCTTTTGCCGGGAACTTGATGAGCCAGGCTTCAAAGCCCGGCTTGGCGGCGGTGGTGAAGGCTCCACTTTGAGGATCGCGATAGACCAACGCCTTTGGCCTGGCGCCTTGAGGGGAGCCCCCTACCAACAGTAACGTCTGCAGGAATTCCCCACCTTCCCCATTGAGAACTTCCTGAATCTCAGCCGCAAGCAGTTCAAGGGGGATATGCGCTTGCGGCTCCTGCCCTTCGGGAGCCACGGGCTCGAACGACATTGCCCCCATGGCATTATTACCAACATAGGCCAGCCGCTCCAGAGGTCCTATGCGTGCTGTGTTGAGGCCGCGGCGCCTGAACAACCGGTCCATCAGCAGCAGGCCCCAACCGTCAGGCAACGAGTCATAGATAGGCCCTGGCAGGCCCAACTGATGTGACGGAAAACCTCGACGTAGTTGGGGGCCGTCCAATGGAAGTGTGTAGGACGACAGCTCCAGGCCTCTGCTCTTCGCTTCATTGCTGTACTCAAACACAATCTGTGGGCGACCGGTGATAGCGGTCGTAGACACAAGCGTGCCCCACAGCCAACGTTCACCCCACCCCTCGTAGTAGACGTCAACCTGCTCAAGCATTATCGGACTTCCTCTTGGTGCGATGACGATTGACAGTGTTTTCGTATCGGCGAATGTCTTCAAGGCTATCGAGCTTTGGCAAGAACAGCCCTTCGAGCTCCTTGGTTCGTCCAAGGACCATGGCCACGCGGACCACATTCTCGAACCCGACATTGCGCCCAGCTTCAAGGTTGGAAACGGTATTGGTCCCGATACCGGCGCGACCGGCCACTTCGGCTTGCGTCATCTGCAAAGCCAGCCGTTCCGTGCGCAGACGATTGCAGAGCCGCTTGACGATTTCACTCGGCTTGCTGAAGCTTAAATCCAACATAACGTGTCGTCCGTCGCTGCACACCATTTAATACCCAAAATTATAGAATTAACCGCAATCCAGTTCAAGATGCGTAATTCCCTTGTTTTGTGTTTTATATTGGCTTTTCCTGTATTAATCACGGCCTATTGGAATTAATTCTGTTCTTTTGAAGATTCGTCCTGCAGGTATCATTTTCCCTGCCTCAGCGATGAACGTAAGCGCGCCATAAACCTCACATACAAGACTCGCAGCCGATCCCCGATGCTGTGCTCCCGATTCCCTCTGGAGTCAGCCCCGCCATGATGCGACCCGATGCTAAAGTCGAAAAAGTCTATCTCTACCCAAAGCCCGTCGGCTTTCTAAAATCCATTAATGGCCTGGCCGCACTGGTCGAGTTGGATAAAGCAGGTCGTCACGAGCACAGCCTGCCGGCGTTGGCTCAGTTGAAAAACTGGATGGAAAAGACACAGCCTCAGGTCACAGCTCAGAACGCCCTGGGCAAAGCCATCAGTTATCTGGCCAACAACTGGAACAAACTTGCGTGGTATGTCGAGGAAGGCTACTTGCCGATTGACAACAACCCTGCCGAACGCGCCATCAGGCCCTTCGTGATCGGAAGGAAGAACTGGTTGTTCACCGACACGTCCAAAGGCGCGATGGCCAGTGCTCAACTTTACAGCCTGGTCGAGACAGCCAAAGCCAACGGCCAGGAGCCCTATGCGTGGCTGCGCCACGCACTTGAGCGCCTGCCGACGGCTTCTTCGGTTGAGGATTACGAAGCTTTACTGCCCTGGAACTGCTCGCCGGTATCGCATAATCCATCTTGAGGCTGGTGGAGGTTTACGGAGCTTAATGAATACGAGCGGAGCAACGATCATGGAATACGACGATAAACTGATTGAAGAAGCCGTGCTTGCCCTGTTGGCAGCTTTCAGTTTCGATAACGGCGATACGTAGAACGTCAGTGCGCTGCAGTGTTGCCGGCCGTATGGAGTTTCTACTGAACGCACAAGCGCACTCCTGCCCTACGTCAGGTTCACTACCCCTGCCAGTTTCGGTTGAGGCGTTACATTAAGACCAACAGGTGCGCCTGATGGTCCATGAAAATGAGTGCGACTGCGGGCTTCTTCGAGTGTTCAACATTTATTTGACCACCCGAAGAATATCCCGAATCAAGAGCGTTTATGAGACAGGGAGTATTTCACGATACTCTGGTCTGCCCGCACTTCCATCTCAACCTCCGCCCCCATAATCAACGGGTAATGATCAGGTATATGCCCTGCGGGAAAAGCAAATATTTTAGGCACTTTATATTTTTCTGTAATTTGATGAATCAAGCTATAAGCAGCCTCGTCAAAATCCGACTTCACGCCGCCTATATCCCGCATGGAGCCTATAATGATGCCTTTTATTTTAGCCAACACACCTGCCGTTTCCAGCGTTTGCATTTGCCGATCGATTCTATAATAAGCATTTTCTCCGACCTCCTCCAAGAACAATATTGCTCCCTTGTAATCGAAGTCGTAGCGGGTTCCAGAAACGGCTCCAACAATAGTCTGGTTTCCACCCACCAGTCGCCCCTTGGCCTTGCCCGTTTTATTCAGTGCATGTGAAACAATCTTATACTCTGGCGCGTGGTCTTTCAAAATATCAAAAATCTTGCCGTAGGCAGACGGCGGAGGAGGAACGCCATTACTCAGGGTTCGTACGACGTTGTGCCCATGGATCGTAGCGATACCGTGGCGATTGAAAGCGCTGTGCAGGTAAGTGATATCGGAATAACCAATCAGCCATTTGGGATTTTTACAAATGGCACTAAAATTTAGTCCATCCAGCAACTGTACACTTCCATAACCCCCACGAGTCACCCAGATAGCGTCGATATTCGGGTCATCGCACGCCCATTGTAAATCTGCCAACCTTTGCTGCGGGGTGCCTGCATAGGCATAATGATTGTCATACTTCTCAAAGCAGTTTTTTGAATATACAAAATCATACCCCTGCTCTTTAATCATCGTAGTAACGTGATCCAAAAAGGCCGGATTGGTCAAATAACCCGCTGGCGAAACTATAGCGATCCTGCTTCCACTTTTCAGGGACTTCGGCAATCTCATGTTACTCATGTTTTTCTCCTCTAATTGGCTGAACACAAACTCAGCATACCAGAGCCATTCAATAGTCCCACTTACGCTTTCCTGATGAATCATTACAGGAAACTTCGCAATTTCTTTCCACTTCAGCAAACAATTAACTACCTTTAATACAGCAGCTTCATTATACGAATTACATTTCGTATGCTTTGGCTGTATCGAAAAACGACTGATACCTCATTGAATGCACCTCACCATAGGGCGTCCAAAACCGGCACATCGACCTCCCTCATACCTTTGCAAACCTGGAAACACAGAATTTCCATCAACCGGGTTGATCGCTCCCTGACACAAGGCGCAGGCTAGAGGGCTGGCTTGGGTCTCATATCATTCCGAATGATAGTTACCTTCGCCCCATTCGATTCGTCCGATACAAACCCGCCGCGCATCATTCGCCAATCTCAACACATTGGCGGATGCATCCATGGAACAGTCACTCAAACATTTGCGCTTCCCCTTGGCTTTGTTGGCCGTAGTGGTGATCAGCGCTTGCGGCAAGGCCCCGGAAACCGCCGCCAGCATGCCAGCAGCCAAGGTCAGCGTGGCCAAGGTGCTGGAACAACCGGTMAACGAGTGGGACGAATTCACCGGCCGCCTCGAAGCGCCGGAAACCGTCGAGATTCGTCCACGGGTCTCCGGTCAGATCGATGAAGTGGCCTTCACAGAGGGTGCCCTGGTCAAGAAAGGYGACCTGCTGTTCCAGATCGACCCGCGTCCGTTCCAGGCTGAGGTCCGCCGCCTCGAAGCACTGGTTGCACAATCGCGCGCCAATGCTACCCGTAGCGAAAACGAAGCCCAGCGCGGTGAACGCCTGCGCACCAGCAACGCCATTTCCGCTGAACTGGCCGATTCGCGTACCAGCGCCGCCCAGGAAGCCCGCGCCGCCGTCGGCGCTCTTCAGGCACAGCTGGACCTGGCCAAGCTGAACCTGAGCTTCACCCGCGTCACCGCACCGATCAGCGGCCGCGTCAGCCGTGCGGAAATCACCGCCGGCAACCTGGTGACCGCCGACACCACCCCGCTGACCAGCGTGGTCTCCACCGACAAGGTGTATGCCTACTTCGACGCGGACGAGCGTGTGTTCCTCAAGTACACGGAGCTCGCTCGCCAGGGCAAGCGCGGCGCCACCACCCCGGTTTATATGGGCCTGTCCAACGAGGACGGCAACCCGCATCAGGGCGTGATGAACTTCGTCGACAACCAGGTCAACCCGAAAACCGGCACCATCCGTGGCCGCGCCGTGTTCGACAACAGCGATGGCAGCTACACCCCGGGCCTGTATGCACGCCTGAAACTGGTGGGCAGCGGTACGTACAGCGCCATGCTGATCAACGATGAGGCGGTCGGCACCGACCTGGGCAAGAAGTTCGTGCTGGTGATGGATGCCGACAACAAGACCGCCTACCGCGCGGTGGAACTGGGTCCGAAGATCGAAGGTCTGCGCATCGTGCGCAACGGTCTGAACAAGGACGACACCATCATCGTCAAGGGCCTGCAACGGGTGCGCCCTGGCTCACCGGTCACCCCTGAGGTGATTCCGATGGCCAGCGAACAAACCCTCGCGGCTCTCGCACAACAACGCCAAGCGCTGGAAGCCAGCAACCTGCCTCAAGTCGCACCTGCCAAGGTTGCGCCGGGTACGGTTGTGAAACTGGCTGCCACGACCCCACGCGGTTAAGGGATTCCAAGATGAATTTTTCCCAATTCTTCATTTCGCGGCCGATCTTCGCAGCGGTGCTGTCGCTGCTGATCCTGATCGCCGGTGCGATCTCGCTGTTCCAGTTGCCGATCAGCGAATACCCGGAAGTGGTGCCGCCGACCGTGGTGGTCCGCGCCAACTTCCCGGGTGCCAACCCGAAAGTCATCGGCGAAACCGTGGCCGCGCCGCTGGAACAAGCCATCACCGGCGTCGAGAACATGCTGTACATGTCCTCGCAATCCACCGCTGACGGCAAGATCACCCTGACCATCACCTTTGCCCTGGGTACCGACCTGGACAACGCCCAGGTGCAGGTGCAGAACCGCGTGACCCGCACCGAGCCGAAACTCCCCGAGGAAGTGACGCGCATCGGTATCACCGTGGACAAGGCGTCGCCCGACCTGACGATGGTGGTGCACTTGACCTCGCCGGACAAACGCTACGACATGCTGTACCTGTCCAACTACGCTCTGCTCAACATCAAGGATGAGCTGGCGCGCCTGGGCGGTGTCGGTGATGTGCAGTTGTTCGGCATGGGCGATTACTCGCTGCGTGTATGGCTGGACCCGAACAAGACCGCTTCGCGCAACCTGACCGCGACCGATGTGGTCACGGCAATTCGCGAACAGAACCGTCAAGTGGCGGCCGGTGCGCTGGGTGCGCCGCCAGCACCGAATGCCACGGCATTCCAGCTGTCGGTCAACACACAGGGCCGTCTGGTCAGTGAGGAAGAGTTCGAGAACATCATCATTCGCTCTGGCGACAACGGTGAAATCACTCGTCTGAAGGACATCGCTCGCGTCGAACTGGGTTCGAGCCAATACGCCTTGCGTTCGCTGCTGAACAACCAGCCGGCAGTGGCGATCCCGATCTTCCAGCGTCCTGGTTCCAACGCTATCGAAATCTCCAATGAAGTCCGGGCCAAAATGGCCGAACTGAAGAAGAGCTTCCCCGAAGGCATGGACTTCAGCATCGTCTATGACCCGACGATCTTCGTGCGCGGCTCCATCGAGGCGGTGGTTCACACCCTCTTCGAAGCGCTGATCCTCGTGGTGCTGGTGGTGATCCTGTTCCTGCAGACCTGGCGTGCTTCGATCATTCCATTGGTCGCTGTGCCGGTATCGCTGATCGGTACCTTTGCCGTGATGCACCTGTTCGGCTTCTCGCTCAACGCCTTGTCGCTGTTCGGCCTGGTATTGGCCATCGGCATCGTGGTGGACGACGCCATCGTGGTGGTGGAGAACGTCGAACGGAACATCGAACTCGGATTGACTCCGGTCGAAGCCACCAAACGCGCCATGCGTGAAGTGACCGGCCCGATCATTGCGACGGCGCTGGTGCTGTGTGCGGTGTTTGTTCCGGCGGCGTTCATCTCCGGTTTGACCGGCCAGTTCTACAAGCAGTTCGCCCTGACCATTGCGATTTCCACGGTGATTTCGGCCTTCAACTCCCTGACCCTGTCGCCTGCTCTGGCCGCGGTACTGCTCAAGGGTCACGACGCGCCGAAAGACCGTTTCTCCAAGGTGCTGGACAAGATTTTCGGTGGCTGGTTGTTCCGTCCGTTCAACCGCTTCTTTGAAAAGGCCAGCCATGGTTATGTCGGCACCGTTGCCCGCGTGATCCGCTCAAGCGGTATCGCCCTGCTGCTGTACGCCGGCCTGATGGTCCTGACCTTCTTCGGTTTCTCCAGCACCCCGACCGGTTTCGTCCCCGGCCAGGACAAGCAATACCTGGTGGCCTTCGCGCAATTGCCGGATGCCTCGAGCCTGGACCGTACCGAAGACGTGATCAAGCGCATGTCCGACCTGGCCTTGAAACAGCCGGGCGTGGAAAGCGCGGTGGCCTTCCCGGGCCTGTCGATCAACGGCTTCACCAACAGCCCGAACGCCGGCATCGTGTTCGTGACCCTGAAACCGTTCGACGAACGTAAAGACCCGAGCATGTCTGCCGGTGCGATTGCCGGTGCCTTGAACGGCCAGTACGCGAACATCCAGGAAGCCTACATGGCGATCTTCCCGCCGCCGCCGGTACAAGGCCTGGGCACCATCGGTGGTTTCCGCCTGCAGATCGAAGACCGGGGCAACCTGGGCTACGAAGAGCTGTACAAGGAAACCATGAACATCATCACCAAGAGCCACAGCGTGCCGGAACTGGCCGGCCTGTTCACCAGCTACACGGTGAACGTGCCACAGGTCGATGCTGCCATCGACCGGGAAAAAGCCAAGACCCACGGCGTGGCCGTCAGCGACATCTTCGACACCCTGCAGATTTACCTGGGTTCGCTGTATGCCAACGACTTCAACCGCTTCGGGCGCACCTATCAGGTCAACGTTCAGGCCGAACAACAGTTCCGCCTCGAATCCGACCAGATCGGCCAGCTGAAAGTGCGCAACAACAAGGGTGAGATGATCCCGCTGGCGACCTTCATCAAGGTCAGCGACACCTCGGGTCCCGACCGCGTGATGCACTACAACGGCTTCATCACCGCTGAAATCAACGGTGCGGCAGCCCCCGGCTACAGCTCCGGCCAGGCCGAAAAAGCCATCGAGAAACTGCTCAAGGAAGAACTGCCGAACGGCATGACCTACGAATGGACCGACCTGACCTACCAGCAGATCCTGTCCGGCAACACCGCGCTGTTCGTGTTCCCGCTCTGTGTGCTGCTGGCGTTCCTGGTACTGGCGGCTCAGTACGAAAGCTGGAGCCTGCCACTGGCGGTGATCCTGATCGTACCGATGACCCTGCTGTCGGCCATCACCGGTGTGATCGCCTCCGGCGGTGACAACAACATCTTTACCCAGATCGGTTTGATCGTATTGGTAGGGCTTGCCTGCAAGAACGCGATCCTGATCGTCGAGTTCGCCAAGGACAAACAGCTCGAAGGCCTAAACCCGCTGGCGGCGGTTCTGGAAGCTTGCCGTCTGCGTCTGCGGCCGATCCTGATGACCTCCTTCGCGTTCATCATGGGCGTCGTGCCGCTGGTGTTCTCCAGCGGTGCCGGTGCCGAAATGCGCCACGCCATGGGTGTAGCGGTGTTCTCCGGGATGCTCGGGGTGACCTTCTTCGGTCTGTTGCTGACGCCAGTGTTCTACGTATTGATTCGTAACTTTGTCGAGCGCGGCCAGGCACGTAAAGCCGCCAAGGCCGCCCTGAAGCTGGAGTCGCATTGATGAGTTTGAAAGCCTTCCTGCCGAGCCTGCTGGTACTGGCCCTGAGTGCCTGTGCCGTGGGTCCGGACTACAAGACGCCAACCACCGAGGCGGCCCACATCACGGCCGCCACCGATGGCGCCGCCGGCCAGAAGAATTTTGACCGTTCGCGTTTCGAAGGCATCTGGTGGCAGCAGTTCGAAGACCCGACCCTCAACCAGCTGGTGACGCAATCCCTGCAAGGCAACCGCGATCTGCGCGTCGCCTTCGCCCGCTGGAAAGCCGCACGGGCGATCCGCGATGACGTCAGCAACGATGCCATGCCGACCATCACCAGCCGCGTCAGCAGTGATTTGGGCAAAGGCCAGATTCCCGGCCAGACCACCGACCGGGTCAACAGCGAACGCTACGACCTGGGCCTGGATATGGCGTGGGAGATCGATCTGTTCGGCCGCATCCAGCGCAACCTGGAGTCGGCCAACGCCGAGCAACAGGCGTTCGAGGCCGATCTGTACCAACTGCAAGTCACCATGATTGCCGAACTGGTGGATTCCTACGGCCAACTGCGCGGCGCGCAACTGCGGGAGAAAATCGCCCTGGCCAACCTGCAGAACCAGCAGGAGTCGCGCAAGATCACCGTCAGCCTGCGTGATGCCGGCGTCGGTGATCAGCTCGACGTGGAGCGTGCCGATGCGCGACTCGCGTCAGTCGAGGCCAGCGTGCCGCAATTGCAGGCCGAACAGGTTCGGCAGAAAAACCGCATCGCCACCCTGCTGGGTGAACGTCCGGACAAGCTGACCGTGGACCTGAGCCCGAAAGACCTGCCGGCGATCGCCAAGGCATTGCCGATCGGTGATCCGGGTGAGCTGCTGCAACGCCGTCCGGACATTCGCAGTGCCGAACGCCAATTGGCGTCGGCCACGGCACGTATCGGCGTGGCCAAGGCTGACCTGTTCCCGCGGGTCAGCCTCAGCGGCTTCCTCGGTTTTACCGCCGGGCGCGGTTCACAGATCGGCTCCTCGGCAGCCAACGCTTGGGCGCTCGGCCCGAGCATCACCTGGGCGGCGTTTGACCTGGGCAGTGTGAAGGCCCGGTTGCGCGGCGCCGACGCCGATGCCGAAGGCGCCCTGGCGACCTATGAGCAACACGTGTTGCTGGCCCTGGAAGAATCGGAAAACGCCTTCAGCGACTACGGCAAACGCCAGCAACGCCTGATCTCGCTGATTCGCCAGAGCGAGTCCAGCCGCTCGGCCGCCGACCTGGCGGAGATCCGCTACCGCGAAGGCTCGGCCGATTTCCTTGTGCTGCTCGACGCCCAACGGGAACGCCTGGCCGCCGAAGACACCCAGGCCCAGGCTGAAGTCGACCTGTATCGCGGCATCGTCGCGATCTACAAGGCCCTTGGCGGTGGCTGGCAGCCGGAGACGGTCGCCAGCAACTGACCCGATGTTTTAATGCGCTCCTTTGGTTGGCCGCAGCCAACCAATTTCCTTGCCCTGCGTCTCATTCGGTCGCGGGGCTTTTTTATCCTCTCAAAAACACCGCCTGCACCATGTAGGAGCGAGCCTGCTCGCGATGGACGTCAACGATGACGCGACAAACCTGATTCGCCTCGTCGTCATCGGTTTTTTCGCGAGCAAGCTCGCTCCTACAGGGGTTAGCGGTGTTCTTCGACGGTCACAGTGGCCGTGGTCCCCGCCCTCAGGTTGTTTTTACCGGCATAGTCGGCATCGATCTCGATCCGCACCGGCACCCGTTGCGCCAGCTTGATCCAGGTGTAACTGGGGTTGATATTCGCCAGCAGGCGGCCACCGGGCAGGTTTTCCCGGTCGGCAATGGCAAAGGCGATGCTCTGCACTTTGCCGCCGAACGTCTCGCCACTCATCAACTCGATCTTGACCCGGTCGCCCTCCCCGATCCGCGGCAACTTGGTTTCTTCAAAGTAACCGCTGACATAGAACGAATCGCTGTCCACCAACGCCAGCAATGGACCGCCGGCCGAGGCGTAGTCGCCCTCCCGGGTCAGCAGATTGGTGACATATCCGCTCACCGGGGAGACGACGTGGGTACGCTGCAAATCGAGCTCGGACTGGGTCAAGGCCGCGATGGCCAGTTGCACGTTAGCCTGGGCCAACACCAGGTTGGCCTGATTACGCAGCAAGTCAGCCTGGGCCACCGACACGTCGGTGTTGGCTTTTTCCCACTCTTCGCCGGAAATCGCCGAACGATCCTTGAGCGTACGCCGCCGTTGCTCTTCGCTCTGACGTTGTTTGAGCAACGCTTCGCTGGCGGTAATGGTCGCCTGGGCCTGCCCGAGCGAGGCCTTCGCCACCTCAACGGCACGTTTGGCATGCTCCACCGCCAGGATGTAACGCGCCGGATCGATCTCCAGCAACGCCTGGCCTTTGTTCACATGCTGGTTGTCCTGCACGGTCAGGCCGACGATTCGCCCCGAAACGTCGGCGGATAAGGTCACCACATCGGCACGCACCCGGGCATCCCGGGTCCAGGGGGCGCGGGTGTAATGTTCCCAGGCGAACCAACCCAGGATAACGGCCAGCAGTACCACCGCCAGCGTCGTGAGTCGGGAAAGGATGTTCTTCAAGGCATCAGGCTCCCATCACCAGGATCAATGTGGCGCAGACGCAGACGTATAGCGCGCCTTCGAACAACGCTTCGTGCCAGACAAACTGCAGCACACCGAGACGCCGCAACGTCCAGTCCAGCAGCAGGAAAATCGGCACGCCCAGCAGCAGCGCCTGAGCAATCGGGGGCAGGTAGGCACCACCCACTTCCAGATCAATGGGCAAGGACAGGGTCTCCTTCAAGGCCTGCGGGTTGAAAGTAGCCGCGATAACGCTCGACGAACGACACCACGATCAACAGCGACACGCGCATACGGAACACCGACCACAAGTGCTCATGAACATCGGTATGCAGGGCATCCAGTTCGTCGCCCAGGGTGTGGAGGCTATCCAGCACCAGCGCCACTTCGACCCCGGGCCGACCGGCGACCAGCCTCCCCGTTTCCCGCACTGTCGAGAACAGGCGACTTTGCAGATCCGGACTCAGCAGTGCGTTGTTCTGCCCCTGCTGCCTGAGCTGATTCAAGGCAATACCCAGTGCCATGCAGGCCAGGCTGACCTGGAACCGCTCACGCGATTGTGGCTCCCGGGTCGCCGGCAGCAGCCCCAGCATCATGGTCAGGCGATCGACCATACGGCTCTCGAACGCAAACTGCTGCTCATCGGTCGCCGAGGTTTTCAACAAGGCGTACACCTGCTCGCAGCTCTCTTTGTGGAGCCGGCGCATGCGCAAATCCGGCATGAACGGAAAGATCAACGCATACACACTCAACGCCAGCACGGTCGCGCAGGTATAAGCGCCGGCAAACTCGAACCACTGGATCGCGGTGTTCTGGCCAATCCCCACGTTCAACGGGCCGAGCAACAGAAAAGTCGTGAGCCCCAGGCCAATGCCGGTACCTGTAGTGGCGGGACTGGCCAGGCCCACCGCAACGGCGTAGAGCAAGGGCGCCAGCAACAAGGCAAGCATCTCGAAATTGCTGATCATCGGCACAAACATGAACTGAAGCAGTGCCGAGGCCACCAGCGCCAGCCCGAACCCCCGCGCATAGCTTTGAACGGCCAGCAGCGGCCGGGGAAACGTCGACATCAGCGAACACAGGATGCCCACCAGCACCATCGCGCCTCGCGCACCGTCCCAACCGGTTTCGATCCAGATCAGGCCGGCGATCAACAGCGCGGAAAAGGCCCGGACGGCATTCATGGTCGCCAGGGTGAAGTCCAGGTGCAGCGGGTTTTCCCGCCCGCGAAACACGCTGCTGGCGGGTCGCCCGCTCTGGATGGCATCACTCAACTCCAGAATCTGCTCAAGTTGCTGCAGAAGGCGTGCTTGCTCCCAGCGCAACGACCAGGCCAGCGAGCGCAAGGTGGCCGGCAGCGGCTCAGTCAATTGTTCGGCCCTGTAGGCCAGCTCATCAAAGCGTTGTTGCAGCGACGTGAAATGATGGCGCTTTTCACTGGACAGCGAACGCCCCTGCCGCGCCAGTTCATCGAGAAAGGCCAGTTCTTCGGCGCGCAGCCGTTGAATTTCTTCAGACAACTCGCCCTCCCAGCGCTCGGTCAACAACAACCGCTGGTGGCGCAAGGCGGTCAACCGCGCGGTCAACAACACCAATTGATTGCCCAACAGTTGCACCAGGCCGTTGGCACTGCGCAAGCGCGGGGCATCGTAATACATGTGCCGGCGCACACCCTCCAGGCCGCTGATCTGCCCCAACAGCTGCATTTGTCGGTGCTGGAAATCCGCTTCGCTCTCTTCGGTGCGGATGACGGCGCTGGCATGGGTGGCCARCAACCGGGTGATTTGATCGATCTTCGCGAAATAGTCCCGTGCCACGGCTTCCGGCCTGGCGGTAAGCAGGCTGACCACGCACACGCAGGCAACCGCCAGCAAGGTTTCGGTGAGGCGGGTCACCGCCAGCAAAAAGGTGCCGTCCTGATCGGGAATTGCCAGCAATGCGATGACCACGGCAGTGTAGCCACTGAGCACGAATGCCCCGGAGCTGGTGTAGCGCAACAGCGTGCCACCGGCGGTGCACAGCGCCAGCCACAGGGCCAGGGTGGTGATGAACGGCAACGGTGCCTGCGCAAATATCGCCATGATTGCCACCGCCACGACCGCCCCCATGGTGGTACCGATGACTTGGCCAAAACTGCGCGCCAGCACCATGCCGCCCAGTGGCTGGCTGATGATGACCACGGCCATGATCGACCACTTGGGTTGGTCCAGATCGAACAAAAACGCCAGATACAGTGTCAACAAACCGGCCGCGATGGTTCGCAGGGCAAACAGCAACACCCCGGGGCCGGGGTTGAGCATGGCCTTGAAGTACTGCAACAACGCTTGCATGGGAACACTCGTCGAGACACCTCCAGCAAGCGTAGTCACTGCTGCGGGGCCTCGACAGGTTTTGCTGTCGACACCGCTTGCAGGCCCATTGAATCGCCAGTGAGCGTCGTCAAGGTTTGACTCAAAGCCTGGCCTGACCGAAGCTGGCGACCTTTGCAAAAGCTCGCCAGCTTCCGGATTCCTGCATGCCCAAGTCCCGCCGCTATCTGTTTATCAGCCTCTTTGCCCTGCTCGTCATCGGCCTAGCGTGGGTTTCCCTGCGCAATACCGCCCCGGTGGTTCCCGAAGCCATACAACATGGCTACAGCGAAGCACTGGCGGCTACCCGGGGTGGTCAACCCGGTGCCGCACGGGTGCTCTATCAGCAATTGGGCCGTCCGGACCTGTCCCCCAAGCGTCGTGTCTGGTTGCATGCCGAGCTGCCCAACTATCCAAGCTCGGTGGCCCTGAAACTGGCGGATGCCGACCTGCAGAACGAGTCGCCCGAGGTCCGTATCGCTGCGATCAGGAGTATCAGCGGCCTGGTACCGAGCGGCCAGCGCAGTCTGCTGCTGGGGCGATTGCTCGATGACAGCGAACAAAGCGTGCGGCTGGCCGCAATCAACGCGCTGCTGGGTTTGTCTCCGGATGAACTCGGCTTGTATTTCGGGCCGCTGGAGCAAGCCATCGATGCCTGGGAGCAAGTGCTCAAGAGCGAGCCGCAAAGCGCCGATAACCAATACCAACTGGCCCGGCTGCACCTGCACAACGCCGAGCTCAAGGAAGCGCAACAGGCGCTGGACAACACCCTGCGCCTGGCACCGGACAACCTGCCGGCGCTGGTGCTGCAAATCGAAGTGCTGGATAAACAGGGCCAAAACGACGCCGCCCGGCAGTTGTTGGCCAGGCAACTCCAGGCACAACCCGATTCGGCCTACCTGCAACATGCCCTGGGGCTCTGGCTGCTGCATCACGAGCAAAGCGAATTCGCCCTGCTCGGCTTGTCCAAAGCCGTTGAACTCGAGCCCAATAACCGGGATTACCGCTACGACCTGGCCACCACATTGCACAGTGAGCAAGAGCTCGAAGCGGCGCAGAAACAGTTGCAGGAAATCGTTCAGCGCCACCCGAACGACCGCAAGGCCCGGGTGCTATTGATCAATTACTGGAAGGAAAGCGGCCAACTGCAAAACGTACAGGTCCTGTTAGCCCAACTCGAACAGATGAACCCCGATGATCCGTCATTGCAACAAGGGCTTTGACCCCGCCTGAAATTTCGTTGAACCGTCGTCCCGGCCCAGGGTCAAGTGAAAAGGCAGCCCGTTGCGGCAGTGCGCGGCGGGTTTCTCGATCCGGGCATGCAGATGATCACCAAGCCCTTTACCTTTGATCTGTTGACGGCGAAGGTGCGGGAGATGATCAGCGCCTGAATGCTTATGAAAGCATGTCTTGCATCAGTTCCTGCAATTTATCCAGATCGAAAGGTTTGTCCAGGATCGGCGCCGTGCGGGTGATCGGGCTGTCGGTCTCACGGATCTCCTGGGCATAGCCGCTGATGAAAATCACCTTGAGTTCCGGTCGCAGCTTCACGGCGGGTTCGGCGATCTGCACGCCGGAGATGCCACCGGGCAGGCGGAAGTCGGTGATCATCATGTCCAGGTGCGGTTTGCTCGCGAGGATTTCAAAAGCCTGCTCGCCGTTTTCCGCCTGCAACACGCGGTAACCCTCGCCCGACAGATAAGCGGACAGCACCATCAGAATCGAGGGATCGTCCTCGACGACGAGTACTACATCTTGTGCATCTTCGCTCATGGGAAGCCTTTGTTCGGTCGATTGCTGCTGATACGACCGTGGGGTCGATCAGAGGTTGCGTTTATCTGGCTGTTTTCCTGCAGCGGCAGACAAACGCGAAACAAGGCGCCTTCGCCAATCCTGCTCTGGACCGTAATAGTACCGCCATGGGCGGTGACAATCTGTTCTGAAATAAACAATCCCAGGCCCAGTCCGGCACCGATATGTTTGGCCGATACCCGTTCGAACTGCTGGAAAATCCGCTTCTGGTTTTCTTCACTGATACCGATCCCCTGGTCCTGCACGTCCACCAGCGCCCGGCCCTCTTCACTGTAGACTCTCACCGAGACCAGGCCCTTGGCCCCGTAGCGCAAAGCGTTGCTCAACAGGTTGGAAATCACCTGTTCAATACGAAATTCATCCCAATTTCCGATCACCGGTTGCTCGGCATCCAGCGTGACCGACGCCTCGGCGGCGTCGATTTGTTGGGAAAAGTTGTGCATCACGTCGCGAACCAGCGTCGAAAGGTCGAAACACGTCGACCGGATCGACAACTTGCCGGTGCGAATACGCGAAACGTCGAGCATGTCTTCGATCAAGCGTATGAGGCTTTTGATCTGCCGTTCGTCGCGGTCGACCATGGCGTGCATCTTGTCCAGGGTGAAGGCGGCGGCGTTGTCCCGGGCCAGGTGCATCTTGCGCAACTGGGTTTCCAGGATCAGGCCGTTGAGCGGCGTACGGACTTCGTGGGCGACGATGGACATGAAGTCATCGCGCATGCGCACCGCCTGCTCCAGTTCCAACTGGGTGTTTTGCAGTTGCTTGAGCAATGCCTCCTGCTCACGGCGGCTCTGCTCCAGGGCCAGCACTTGTTCCTTCATCGCCTTGCTCTGGCGATACAGGTCGACGAACACATTGACCTTGCTCTTGACCGCGAGGATGTCCAGCGGCTTGTGCAGGAAGTCCACGGCGCCGCTTTCATAGCCCTTGAACGCGTAGTTCAGTTCACGCCCGGCGGCGCTGACGAAGACGATCGGAATATTCCTGGTTTTTTCTGTACCGCGCATCAACTCGGCCAGCTCGAAACCGTTCATGCCGGGCATCTGCACATCGAGGATGGCCATGGCGAATTCGTGTTGCAACAGCAGGGACAAGGCTTCGTCGGCGGACTGCGMCTTGTACACGATTCGGTCCTTACGCTTGATCAGCGCTTCGAGCGCCAGCAGATTCTCCGGCAGATCGTCGACGATCAGCAGATTGGCCTGGATATTACTTAGCATGCGATTCGTTCCAGCTCGACAGGCAGACGGCCGATGCCACCGGCCCAGGCACCGATCACGATCGCTTCGATAGCCGGCAAGTTCGTTGCACTGTTCATGATTTTCGGTAGATCCGCTCTTGTTTGACCAGCGGCTCGAACTGATTGCCGAAGGCTGAAAAATTCGGGGTTTCCTTACTGCCCAACACCAAAAAACCGCGATGGCAGAGGGATTCATGAAACAGTCCGAATGCCCGATCCTGAAGTTTTTTATTAAAATAAATCAGTACGTTACGACATGAAATTAATTGAGTTTCTGAAAATACGCTGTCCGTCGCCAGGCTGTGATCGGCGAAGGTCACGTTCTCGCGCAGTGTCTTGTCGAAAATCGCGTAGCCATAAGCCGCCGTATAGTAGTCGGCAAAAGAACACTGGCCACCGGCCTGCTGGTAATTAGCAGTGTAGGCGCGGACATTCTCCATCGAGAAAATCCCTTGCCTGGCCTTTTCCAGCGAGCGCGGATTGATGTCAGTGGCGTAGATGATCGTGCGGTCGAGCAAGCCTTCTTCGCGCAGCACAATGGCCATCGAATACACCTCTTCACCGGTGCTGCATCCGGCGATCCAGATCTTGAGCGAAGGGTAGGTTCGCAGCAGCGGCACCACTTCTTTGCGGATGGCCAGGAAGTGCGAAGGGTCGCGAAACATTTCACTGACCGGAATCGTCAACAATTGCAGCAGTTGCATGAACGCGGTGGGATCGTGGAGGACCTTTTCCTGCAACGCCGAGATGGTATTGCACTCGAACTGACTCAACGCATGGTTGACCCGGCGCTTGATCGAAGCGCCGGAGTAATCGCGAAAATCGTAGCTGTACTTGAGGTAAATCGCCTCGATCAACAAGCGCAATTCGATTTCGCTGTTTCGCTCCATTGAAAAATTGCGCTCCACTAGATACGTTCCACCTTCGGTAACCACACACGAATCAGCGAAAACAGGCGATCCAGGTCGATGGGCTTGGCCAGGTAATCGTTGGCGCCGGCCTGCCGGCAGCGCTCCTGGTCGTCCTTCATGGCCTTGGCCGTCACCGCGATGATCGGCAGCTTGCGCCAGCGCGGGTCCTTGCGGATTTCAACAATGGCTTCGAAACCATCCATCCGCGGCATCATTACGTCCATCAACACCAGATCGATGTCTTGCACCTCATTCAATCGTTCAATCGCTTCGCGGCCGTTGCGACCAATGACCACCACTGCGCCTTTTTGCTCCAGCGCACTGGTGAGGGCAAAAATGTTGCGCACATCGTCATCCACCAGCAGCACTTTGCGGCCCTCGAAGACCTTGTCGCGGCTGCGAGCGACCTTGAGCATCTTCTGCCGTTCATGGGACAACCGCGATTCGACTTTGTGCAGAAAAAGCGTCACCTCATCCAGCAGCCGCTCCGGCGAGCGTGCGCCCTTGATGATGATCGAACGCGAATACTTGCACAGTTCAGCCTCTTCATCCCGGGTCAGGTTGYGCCCGGTATAGACGATGACCGGTGGAAAGGAGCAGAGGTCTTCGGTGGACATGCGCTTGAGCAGGTCATTACCGAGCATGTCCGGCAGTTTGAGGTCGATGATCATGCAATCGAAAACCGAGGCCCGCAGCAGGTCCAGCGCCTCCTGCGCCAGGCCAACGGCAGTGATCTCGAGATCATCGTCGCCGATCAGGCGGGCAATGCTGTCGCGCTGCAAGTCGTCGTCCTCGACCAGCAGCACGCGCTTGACCTTCTGGGTCAGCTTGGCCTCGAGGCGTGCAAATACGTCCTTGAGTTCCTCGCGGGTGGTCGGTTTTACCGCATAGCCAATGGCGCCCATGTGCATCGCTGCTTCAACCCGGTCCTCGACCGAAATCACATGCACCGGGATGTGCCGGGTTTCGGCGTGTTCCTTCAGGCGTTGCAGCACGGTCAGGCCGGAGTGATCCGGCAGGCGCATGTCCAGCAGGATCGCGTCGGGGATGAACGTCTTGGCCAGGTCGTAGCCTTCGTCGGCGCCATGGGCCACCAGGCACTGATAACCCAGTTCATGGGCAAGGTCGTAGAGGATGTGCGCAAAGTTCGGCTCATCTTCCACCACCAGAATGCAGCGGCTGGTGAACGGACCGTTGTTGCGATCGTCGTCGAAACGCGGAATGTCGATGTCGGCCATCAGTGGCGACAATGTGGGCGGCAATACACTCGGCGCAGCCGCCACAGGAGCGGCTCGCATCAGTTCGACAGGCCCTTCGCCCGGTTCTATGTATTGCTGTGGCAAGACCAGGGTAAACACACTGCCCTGCCCCGGCGTGCTGGTCACACTGATGGAGCCGCCGAGCAAGGCCGCCAGATCACGGGAAATCGACAAACCCAGTCCGGTGCCGCCATAACGCCGATTGGTGGTGCCATCGGCCTGACGGAATGCCTCGAAAATGCTGTCGTACTGCTGCGCCGCAATGCCGATCCCGGAATCACGGACGCTGAACGCGATGCCGTCGTTCGGCACCGTGGCGACGGACAGGCACACGCTGCCGCTTTCTGTGAATTTGACGGCGTTGGACAGCAGGTTCTTGAGCACCTGCTCCAGGCGCTGGCGGTCGGTGAACAGCATCAGCGGCGCGCCGTCCTGCACATCCAACTGGAAATCCAGCTGTTTGTCCGACGCCAACGGCTGAAACAGACCGCGCAGGCCCTCGACCAGACGCGCCACGCTGGTGTTCTCCGGACGGATCTCCAACTTGCCGGCCTCGACCTTGGAAATGTCCAGAATGTCGTTGATCAGGTTGAGCAAGTCATTGCCGGCGGAGTAGATCGATTCGGCGAATCTGACCTGCTCGGCGCTGAGGTTTTCCTCCGGATTTTCCGCCAGCAGCTTGGCCAGGATCAACGAACTGTTCAGCGGCGTGCGCAACTCGTGGGACATGTTGGCGAGGAATTCGGACTTGTACTTGCTCGAGCGCTGCAACTCTACGGCACGTTCTTCGAGCTGGATCCGGGCCTGATTGAGCTCGGTATTCTTCAGCTCCATGGCGTCGCGTTGCTCGGCCAGAGCTTGTGCCTGTTCGGCGAGCTGTTCGTTGGTCTGCTCCAGCTCCACCTGCTGGATTTCCAGGTGCGCCTGGGACTCCTTGAGAATCCGTGACTGTTCTTCGAGCTCTTCGTTGGCGGTCTTGAGCTCTTCCTGCTGAACTTGCAACTCTTCGTTGAGTTGCTGGGTTTCGGCCAACACCTCCTGCAAACGCTGACGATAGCGTGCAGCCTCGATCGAGGTGCCGATGCTGCCGGCAATCAGCTCAAGCAATTCAATGTCACGGTCCGTCAGTGAGCGCAGAAAGCCCAGTTCGATCACGCCATTGACCCGCTCGTCATCACTGGTGGGCACCACCAGCACACTGCGCGGCAAACCTTCGCCGAGGCCGGAGCTGACTTTGAAGTAATCAACCGGTACCTCGTCCAGGCGAATCAACCGTGCCTGTTGCGCCACCTGGCCGACAATGCCTTCTTCGCTGTAAATCTGTTGCTCCCGCTCTTCTTGCTCACGGGAAARCCCGTAGGTGGCGATGCGTTTGAGGCCGCCGTGGTCTTCGCGCACATAAATAGCCGCCACGGCGGTGCCAAGGTACTGCGCACAAAATTGCAGAATATTGCGTCCCAGCAGGCTCAGGCTCAACTGTCCCAGCACCTGCCCGGCGAGTTGAGTCTGACCGTTGCGCAACCAGGCTTGCTGCTCCAGGCGATGGGCGCTGGCCTGTTGGGCAGCGAGGTTGACGCCGTAGCTTTGCGAAAGATTGAGCAAATCGCGGCGCCCGACATACGCCAGCAAGCCACTGACGCCGGCAATGAACAACAGATAGAGGCTGATACTCCAGACTGTGGTGCGCCGCACGTCTTCATTGCGAGCGGTGCGCAGTTGTTGCTCGGAGTCGATCACGTCCTCGAATTGCTTGCGAATTTCATCGGTCAGGCGTTTGCCGCGTCCGGCCTTGACCACGGCGCGATAGTCACCGCTGCTGCGCTGCAAATCGATCAGCGATTGCGCGTAGCTGGCCCATTCCAGCTGCAATGCCTGCAACCGCAGCAAGCGGTCAGTCTGCACCGGGTTGTCGGCGGTCAGCTCGAGCAAGGTGTTGAGGGCCACGGCAATTCGCGGTTTGGCGGTTTCGTAGGGATCGAGGAAATGTTCGTCGCCACTGAGCAGGAAACCGCGCATCCCGGTTTCCAGGTCCACGGTCAGCTTGAGCGCTTCATTGGCGTTATTGATCACCCGGTCGGTGTGTTGCACCCACTGGATCGTCGACAGTAAATAGCTGATCAGCGAAACGAAGAACACCGCGCTGATGAGGCCCAGACCCAACGGCAGGCTGATGTTGCGGCTCAGGAGTTTACGAAATCGTTGCTCATCAACCGTGGACGCGGAGGTCATGGGTCAGGCCTTGTCGAACTGTCGGGATGCAAGGAGTTTGCCGCAAAACTGGCACATTGATCCAATTTTCTGACATGGTTTCGCGCAAGGTCCTACATTCCGCTGCGACCGCGCAAAGCGGCGGGTTATCCTTGCGTGACCTGCGCCGCACTCTTTTTTGCATCGCGTCGGGAACTTGTCGGGATCCGCCACTTACTGATGCAAGAAGCTGGTATTTTCGAACGCTGGCAATGCCAATTTTATCGGGAATCTCACTATGTCATCCGTCAACGGCTCCACCATCCTTGTCGTCGAAGACGATGCCATCGTGCGCATGCTGATCGTCGATGTACTGGAGGAGTTGGAGTTCAAGGTGCTGGAAGCCAATGGCAGCGAGCAGGCGCTGGAGACACTCAAGGACTTGAGCCAGCACATTGATCTGATGATGACCGACGTGGGCTTGCCGAACATGGACGGCCGCGAACTGGCCAATGAAGCACGTGTTTTACGTCCAGCCTTGCCGATCCTGTTTGCCAGCGGTTATGCCGAAACCATCGAAGTGCCTCAAGGCATGCACTTGATCGGCAAACCGTTCTCCATCGATCAGTTGCGCGACAAGGTCATAGACATTCTCGAGTGACGTTGCGATCCGCTGTGGTTTAATGCGCGCCTTTTTCGTCCCTGCCCTGTCTTCGCTTCAAGGAATTCCCGTACATGAACCAGCCCCGCGCAACCAAAGTCCTGGTCATTGGTTACGTCTGGCCCGAGCCCCGCTCTTCCGCGGCCAGCGGGCATGTCATGCAAATCCTCGAGGTTTTCCTGCAGCAAGGCTGGGACATCACGTTCAGCAGCCCGGCGGGCTTCGGCGAACAACGCGCAGACCTGACGGCGTTGGGCATTCGCGAAGTGCCGATCGAGCTGAACAACAGCAGTTTCGACGAGTTCATCAGCGAACTGGCGCCGGACATCGTGTTGTTCGATCAATTCATGATGGAGGAACAGTTCGGATGGCGGGTCGAGAAGCATTGTCCCGATGCCCTGCGCGTGCTCGAAAGTTGCGACCTGCAAAGCCTCAGGCATGGCCGGCATCAACGCCTCAAGGAGCGTTTGAAAACCAGTGATGACAACAATGACTTCAGTGGCCTGTTCGCCCAGGCAGAGCGTGAAGAATTTGAACACATGGCCAACACCGATCTGGCAAAGCGCGAAATCGCCTCGTTTTATCGTTGTGATTTGACGCTGATGGTTTCCGAAGTGGAAATCGAATTGCTGGTCGAGCAGTTCAGGATTCCACGCAACTTGTTGCACTGGTGCCCATTGATGGTCGATCTTCCGGCCAGCGCACCGGTAGCGTTCGARGACCGGGCGCATTTTCTGCATATCGGCAACTTTCGCCATGCACCCAATTGGGATGCGGTGCTCTGGTTGAAAACCGCGATCTGGCCGCTGATTCGCGAGCAACTACCCAGCGCTCAATTGCATATCTATGGTGCCTACACACCACCCAAGGCAACCGCCCTGCATAACCCCGCACAAGGTTTTCATGTGATGAACTGGGCGCAGGACGCCCTGCAGGTAATGTCGTTGACACGGGTCTGTATGGCGCCTCTGCGTTTTGGCGCGGGGATCAAAGGCAAGATTGTCGATGCGATGCTCTGTGGCACACCGAATGTGACGACACCCGTCGGGGCGGAAGCGATGCATGGCGAAGAGGCGTGGCCCGGTGCAGTGACCCGTTCGGCACGCGAGTTCGCCGATCATGCAGTGCAACTGCACAACGACAAGACGCGCTGGCTCCAAGCCCAGGCGCACGGGCAAACCCTGCTGGCGAGCCGCTACCAGACATCCGTTCATGGCCCGGCCTTGATCCAGCGGCTGGTCGATTGCCAACGGAATCTGGCAAACATCAGACGCGATAACTTTACCGGCAGCATGCTGCGTCATCACCAGCACAAGAGCACTCAATACATGGCGCAATGGATCGAGGTGAAGAATCGGCTTAATCAGGAGTAGCGCGCCTTGCAGGAGCAGGCGCACAGGCGGTAGTAGCATTATCCATCCGGCTGGAGGCATGATCTGGGCGGGATAACAACACAAGCGCCCTGACATGACCCGCACCGCCAGAGTCACCGATCCGTCTTATGAATTGATGGACGACCACAACGGGTTGTCCATCATCTACCGCCAGCATGGCTTTCCCTGCCCGCTGGTGCGCTGGCATTTCCACAAGGAATACGAGTTGCACCTGATCGTCGCCAGTTCCGGCAAGGTGTTCATCGGCGACTACATCGGCAACTTCTATCCTCAGACACTCTTCCTGACCGGCCCCAACCTGCCCCACAACTGGATCAGCCAGGTGGCCGAGGATGAGGTGGTACCCAAGCGCGACATGCTGGTCAACTTCACCGACGAGTTGTTAGATAGCGGCTATCAGGTGTTCTCCGAGCTCAAGACCCTGGCACCGCTGCTGGAGCGCGCGCAGTACGGCATCGAGTTTCACTGCAAGTACACCATCGCCCAGGCCATGGACTTGATGCAGCGCATCGCCGATACCAGAGGTATCACCCGGCTCGGACACTTTTTCATCCTGCTGGAATTGCTCGCAGCTACCGACGATTACCAATTGCTCTCGGGTGCCACGACCCCGCAACTGGCCGACGAGCACAACATCGATCGCACCAACCGCGCGGTGGATTACATTTTTGCCCACTACGCCCGGGACTTGATGCTGGAGGAAGTCGCCGATCATCTGGGCATGAAACCGACTTATTTCAGCCGCGTATTCAAGCAGGCCACCGGGCGCACTTTCATCGAATTCGTCAATCGCCTGCGTATCAGCAAGTCCTGCGAGTTGCTGGCCGATGGCGACAAAACGGTCACCGACGTGTGCTTCGAATCGGGTTTCAACAATATTTCCAACTTCAACCGGCGCTTCCAGCAACTCAAGGGCATGACCCCGTCGCATTATCGGCGATTGGTGGTGCAGCGGCTGACCGAGCAAAACCTGGGTTAAAAATCAAATTCTGCTAAAAGCTATAAAACCTGTACGGATTCAATACCCCTCCTTCGCTGAAAAGCCCTTCCCTGCATCTCCCCCCCAAAATTCCAGTGCAAAAAAGTATCGATCAAAGTGCGATGGATGATTTGTCTCACCCTCCATTGAAGGATGTAATCAGCACAGATTCTTCCCTCCGCAGGAAGACACAAAAACAATAACTGTCCTTCTGTAGCCCACCGGGTGCAGAAAAGGAGTGCACGATGCAACTTTCTGTAAAAGCTCTGCTTGCCCTCACCTGCATGACCCTCAGCAGCGTCAGCCTTGGCGCCCAGACGCTGACCATCGCCACCGTCAACAACAGCGACATGATCCGCATGCAAAAGCTCTCGAAAACCTTCGAGGCCGAGCACCCGGACATCAAGCTCAATTGGGTGGTGCTCGAAGAAAACGTCCTGCGCCAGCGCCTGACCACCGACATCGCCACCCAGGGCGGTCAGTTCGACGTACTGACCATCGGCATGTACGAAGCCGCACTCTGGGGCGCCAAGGGCTGGCTGGAGCCGATGAAGGATTTGCCGGCCAGCTATGCCCTCGACGATGTGTTCCCGTCGGTGCGCGAAGGCCTGTCGGTCAAAGGCTCGCTGTACGCCCTGCCGTTCTACGCTGAAAGCTCCATCACCTACTACCGCACCGACCTGTTCAACGACGCCGGCCTGAGCATGCCCGAGCACCCGACCTGGGAGCAGATCGGTGAGTTCGCCGCCAAACTGAACAAACCCGAGCAGGAACAGTACGGCATCTGCCTGCGCGGCAAGGCCGGCTGGGGCGAGAACATGGCGCTGATCAGCACCGTCGCCAACGCCTACGGCGCGCGCTGGTTCGATGAACAGTGGCAGCCGGAATTCAACGGCCCCGAGTGGAAAAACGCGCTGAACTTCTACGTCGACACCATGAAGAAATCCGGCCCGCCGGGCGCCTCGAGCAATGGTTTCAATGAAAACCTGGCGTTGTTCAACAGCGGCAAATGCGCGATCTGGGTCGATGCCAGCGTCGCCGGCTCGTTCGTCACCGACAAGGCCCAGAGTAAGGTCACCGATCACGTCGGCTTCACCTATGCGCCGCATCAAGTCACCGACAAGGGCTCGGCCTGGCTGTACTCCTGGGCACTGGCCATTCCCACCAGTTCCAAAGCCAAGGAAGCAGCGAAAACCTTCAGCGCCTGGGCAACCTCCAAAGAATACAGCGCATTGGTCGCGGAAAAGGACGGCATCGCCAACGTACCGCCGGGTACCCGGGCTTCGACCTACAGCGAGGCGTACCTGAACGCGGCGCCGTTCGCCAAGGTCACGCTGGAGTCGCTCAAAGCCGCTGACCCGAGCAAGCCGGGCGCCAGGCCGGTGCCTTACATCGGGATTCAGTTGGTGACCATTCCCGAGTTCCAGGGCATAGGTACCCAGGTCGGCAAGTCCTTCTCGGCGGCGCTGATCGGCCAGACCACGGTCGACCAGGCGTTGGCGGCGGCCCAGCAAACCTCCGAGCGCGAAATGAAGCGCGCGGGTTATCCCAAGTAATTTCGCACGCCCTCTGTAGGAGCGAGCTTGCTCGCGATGGTGTGTCAGTTGACGCCGTCGTGCCTGACAC